>JAKAAV010000007.1 GCA_021802185.1 Chloroflexota bacterium
CCGAGGACCGTCCGGTTCACCGCCACTCTCGGCGACTTTCGGGGAGCGGTCAACGGCGCGCGTGTCGGCGCGGGACGCGACAGCGACCCCGTTCGTGTGTAGGGTGTGATCGCGTCGATGACACGGGAGGCCGATCCGCTCGACCGGGGGACGGATCTCGCTCGCCCCGGCGCGCGCTCGTCCGACGTCGACGCGGTCTCCTCCCCCCGCTCCTTCGAGGCCGTGTACGAGTCCCACTATCGCGACGTCTACCGCTACGTGCTCGCGCTCGTGCGCGACCGCGACGAGGCGGACGAGGTGGTGGCCTTGGCATTCGAGCGGGCGTACCGCTCGTGGATCGAAGGGCGGCAGGCTGAAGACCGAGCCCTGCCGTGGCTCCTCCTCACCGCCCGGCGGATCGCCATCGATCGCTGGCGCCGGGCCCGCCGCATGCTGCGCCACGACGGCGTCGGTCGATCGGCCGGCGATGGCACGGCCGACGAGGCTCGCACCGAGTTCTGGGCCTGGTTCGAGGCGCTGGCCCGGGCGCTCTCCGAGCGGCAGCGCGAGGTTCTCGTCCTGCGCTACCGCGGCGATCTGTCGGACGAGGAGATCGGCGCGATCATGAGGCTGACGCCGTCGGGCGTCCGCTCGCTCGTGGCGCGGGCGCTTGCTGCGCTCCGCGCCCACCCGGAGCTGCTGCGATGAACGAGACCGACGACGAGCTGCTCGAGCGGTTCGCGCGGAGCATGAGCGCGATCGAGCGCGAGGTGCCGCAGGCGTCGGCATGGCGTGCGCCCGATTCCGCGAACCGGCGGGCGCCCGCAGGGGCCCGTGACGGTCGCGTCGCTCCTGCCCGCCCTGCCATCGCCGTCCACGACGGGCTGCCGCATGTGGCGCGCCGGCGGACGACGCGCCTCGGCGGCCTCGCCCCGGCACTCGCCGCGCTGGCCCTGCTCGTTGCCTTGGTCCTCGGTGTGTCGCTGCTCCCGGGAACGGTGCCGACGACACCGTCTGGATCCCTGCCCCCCAACAGTCCGACCGCTGTGCCGACGGTGCATGCGCTCTCGGCCGCCGAGCTCGGCGCGCTGTTGGCGGCGTCGGACGGCGCCGCTGCGGGTCGCGTGGTCGTCGCCGACCTCTCGCTCCGGCAGGTCGCGTCGTACTCCTGCCTTCCCCTACGTCCACCGGCATCCGCCGATGCGTGCCTCGCGGACTGGCAGATCGACGGGCTCGCGCAGGTCATCGTCACGGGCGTCGAAGGCCCTCTCGACAGGAGCGGGCTTTACGCGCTCCGCATCCGGTCCGCCACCAGGCTCGATCTGCTCGGCACCGTCACGCCCGGTCCGTCCGGGTTCGCCTGGACCGTCGACCAAGCGCTCGGCGGCCGCTGGTCGCTCGCCGTCGTCGATGGGTGGCTGGGCGCGATCATGGGCACGCTGCCCTGTCCGCCGGTCCCCGCCACATCCGATCCCCCGACCGCGGCGCGCCTGTGCGGTCACGTCGAATGGCTGTCGACGACCGACGCGGCACAGGACTGGCAGCGCATGTCCGACACGGAAATGGCGGTCGCAGCCGGCGCCTACCGCTCGTTCGCTCCCGATCCGGCCACCGCCGACGCCCCGCAGCCACCGTCCATCCACGGCACGTGGCTCGTCGAGGCCGCGCCGCATTCGTGCCCGGCCGGGGAGACCCGCGCCGACGTCTGCAACACGCTGACCGTCGTCGCGCGCCTGGCGCCCGTCGAACCGGTGGCGCCCGGACCCAGCGCCATGCCGTGGCCATCCGGCTCACCGGCTCAAGCGTCCGGCACTGCGACGCTCCACCTCTCGATCGTCATCGACCCGCGCCCGCAGCCGAGCGGTCTCATGGTCGGCCCCGGCCTGGGACGCCTCGCGAACATCACGTGGGCTCGCCTCACGGCCTCCAACGGTGCGGTCGCGGCGCGCTGGCAGCCCGGCGTCGACCCCGACCCCACGGTGCCGGCGGGCACCTACGAGCTCGAGGCCTGGGGCGTGTCTCGGGACGACTGGGCGGAAGGTGGCACGTCCTGGGACCAGTTCGGCGACCGCCCGATCGGGATGGTCACGCTGACAGCGGGCCAGACATCGATCGCGCTCCACGTGACGGCCGGCTGGACGCGACCGTTCTCGGTCGGCCCGTCGGGAAGCATGAGCCTGTCTCCCGCCTACGGGCCGTCGACGTCGCCGATGTCCGGTCTGCAGCAGACGCCCGACGGCGTCGTCGGGCTCGTGATCGACACGCTCCACGCCGAAGAACGGCTTGCCGGCCGGATCGCGGCACCCATCGCCGTCTCCTCAGTCGCACCCATGACGGCGGCCGAGGCGCTCCAGACCGTCCCGGAGCTCGCGACCGTGTCGCTTGCTCAGGCGTGGCCCGCGCGGCTGTGGGTCGTGCGGGCGCAGGGCACGTTCGCCACGGGCGGGACGATCGCGACGAGCGGGTACCTCGTGTTCTCGGACACCGACGGCAGCCTGCTCGGGATCGGCGCGACCGGCTCGCCGCCGTCCCTCGGGCCGCAGGTCTCCCCATTCCCACTCACGCTCGTGCTCCAGGGCCGAACGGTCACGATCGACTCGGCCGCCTCGTGCGACAGCCTCGGCGGCTCGGCCTGGTATCTCCAGTTCTGCCGTGCCCTCGCGTCTGGCGCCGACTGGCGCTCGATCCTTCCGATGACGTCGCAGCGGCAGCTCGCGCAGCTGCCGGAGCTCGTCGCCCGCGTGATTCGCGCGTACGAGGCGGACGACGCGGCCGTCTGCACGGACCCGATCGCCCTCCGCCTGCGCTCGCCCAACGCGGCTGCGCCCGACCCGAACGCGACGGCTACGCCCGTCCCGTTCGCGGTCGCCTGCCAGGCGACCGTCGCCCGGATCCACGCCGCCGGCTCCACGACGGTCAGCGATCCGACCACGACGAACAACGCGGACCCCTTGCGAGTCGTGTTCCCGGCCGGCGGGACGTAGGGTGTCGGTGGGTCGTGCGGGTGCGTAACTCAAGCGAAGGCCCCCGGAGAAGATTCCGAGGGCCGTTTCGTGCGTGGATTCTGGTCGGGGCGCCGCGATTCGAACGCGGGACCTCTTGAACCCCATTCAAGTGCGCTACCAGACTGCGCTACGCCCCGACGCCGGGATTCTATCAGAGCCCGACCGGCCGCCCGCGGGCCGGGCGCTCGTCGTGCGAAACTGCGATCACCGGGGCTGAGGGACGACGTCCATCCGGCCGTCACCGCCCGCCGCGCCGCGCGCCGCCGCTCGGGCCGCGCCCCGGACCGGATGAGCGGCCCGTGCCTCGCGGCGCGCCGCCCGAACCGGATCGCCGAGAGGCGGTGACGCCACGCCCCGGCGCCCGGGACGATCCCCTCCCCCGGCGCCGCTCGATCTGTGCGCGCGAGCGCGTCCGGAACACGAGCCGGATCGGGGTGCCGCCGAAGTCGAACGCATCCCGGATCTGGTTCTCGAGGTACCGCGCGTAGCTGAAGTGGACCGCGTCGGCGTCGGTGACGAACAGCACGAAGGTCGGCGGCGCGACCGACGCCTGCGTCGCGTAATAGAACTTCACGCGCACGCCCTTCACCGACGGCGGCGCCTGGCGGAACGTGGCGTCCGCGAGCAGACGGTTGAGCTCGCCCGTGGGCACCCTGCGTCGCCGCTGCGCGGCGATCTCGAGGGCATCGTCGAGCACGCGCCCGACGCGCTGGCCGGTCTTCGCGCTGATCGCGACGATCGGGGCGAAATCGAGGAAGTGCGCCTCGCGGCGGAGCGCCGCCACGTACTCGTCGAACGTGTTCGGCGTCTTCTCCACGAGGTCCCACTTGTTCAGCGCGAGGACCAGGCCCTTCCCCTCCTCGATGACGTAGCCCGCCACGTGCGCGTCCTGACGCGTCAGCCCGTCGATGGCATCGATCACGAGGATCGCGACGTCGCAGCGGACGAGCGCCCGGAGCGCCCGCAATGCGGAGAACCGTTCGGAATCCGGGCCGCCCGCCACGCGCCCGCGCCGGCGCATGCCCGCCGTGTCGATCAGCGTCACGGGCCGCCCCGTCCACTCGATCTCGGTGTCGATGGCGTCGCGCGTCGTGCCCGGGATGTCGCTCACGATCACGCGCTCCTCGCCGAGCAGCGCGTTCAGCAGCGACGACTTCCCGACGTTGGGACGACCGACGATCGCGACTGCGACGGGCCGCTCGGCCGCCAGCCGGTCGGCCTGGGTGCGCCGATCCCAGGCCGCGGCCTCGGCATCCTCGCCCTCCTCGCCGGCCTCCTCGCCCGCGACGTCGGTCTCGGCCGGTCCGGCGCCCACCCCAGGCTGCGGGCCATCCGTCCCCGGCTCATCGTCGTCCAAGTCGGCCAGCCCGAACTCGCCCGCCGACAGCCCGCGTGCGTCGGGCCGATCGTCGTCCTCATCGGCCTCCATCGCGCGCGCCGCCGGCAGCTCGACGCCCTGCGCATCGGCCAGTGCCTCGAGCTCGGCCAGGTCCTCGGCCTCGGCCTCGCGTCGCCTGCGCTCGACCTCCTCCTCGCTCTCCGGAGGCAGCGCCCATACGACGGCGTCGAGCAGGTCGCCCGTCCCGCGGCCGTGGAGCGCGCTCACCGCGTACGTCTCGTCCCAGCCGTACCGGTGGAACTCCGCGGCCTCGAACTCGCGCCGCTCGCTGTCGGCCTTGTTGGTCGCGACGATCACGGGCACTCGCGCGCTTCGCAGCAGCTCGGCCGCCTCCTGGTCCGCCGGCGTCTCGCCCGCTGCGGCGTCGACGACGAACAGGATGACGTCGGCCTCGGCGATCGCGAGCCGCGCCTGCTCCTGGACCTTTGCCTCGATCGGATCGCCCGGGCGGCGTTCGAGCCCGCCGGTGTCGACCACGACGAACCGGCGACCGTTCCACTCGGCCTCGCCGTACAGCCGGTCGCGGGTCGTCCGCGCACGGTCCTCGACGATCGCGGTCCGCTCGCCGACGATCCGGTTGAACAGCGTGCTCTTGCCGACGTTCGGGCGTCCGACGATGGCGACGATGGGAAGCCCGCGCGCCGGACGGACCGATGGACGGGCGACCACCTCAGCCTCCGGCGTGTGCGCGCGCGCCGCCGTCCGCGGCACCGGCGTCGAACATGGCACTGCGGGTCGGGACGCTGCTCGTGCGGTACGTGGAAGCCGCGACGCGGCCCAGGGAGGAGGCCGCGAGCTCCGCCGCGTTCTCGCGCGCCTCGGGCGTCCCCGCGAGCTCGTAGATCCGGCGCGTGACGACCTGAAGATCCTCGATCGGGGTCGAGGTGCCGCCCGTCACGCCCACGACCTGCGCGTCCCCGAACGCGCTCGCATCGGCCAGGTCGTCGGCCGACTCGATCTGCAGGACCGGCGTCCCGGCGATCTGGCAGAGGCGCGTGAGCTCCTTCGTGTTGGCGCTGCTCCGGCCGCCGACCACCACCATGAAATCGACGCCCTCCGCCGCCTCCATCGTGTCCTGTTGGCGCCGGATCGTCACGGGGCAGATCGTGTTGACGATCTTCAGCTCATGGCACCGGCTCACGAGGAACGCGGCCAGCTTCTCGAACTTCCACGGCGGCTACGTGCTCTGACTGATCAGCGCCATCCGCTTCGTCCGCGGGATCCGGGCCCAGTCCTCCTCCTCGTCGACGACGATCGCGTCCGGGGCGAAGCCGAGGAGCCCGACGACCTCGGGGTGCTTCGGCGTCCCGAGCAGGACGATCGTGTACCCGTCGGCGACGAGCGACTCGAGCGCGCGCTGCTCCTGGATCACCCACGTGCACGTGCCGTCGATCACCTCGAGGCCGCGCGACTTCGCCCTGTCCATCACCTCCGGCGTGACGCCGTGCGCCCGGATGACGACGGCGCTCCCCTCCTGCACCTCGTCGAGTGTCCCGACAGTGCGGATGCCCTGCGCCTCGAGCTGCTCGATGACGCCTTCGTTGTGCACGACCTGGCCGAGCGTGTGGGTCTTCTTGCCCTCGGCAGCCGCGGTCTTCGCGTAGTCGATCGCCTCGCGCACGCCGTAGCAGAACCCCGTGCGGCGCGTGATGACGACGTCTCGTACCTGTCCCATGGAGCCTTCATTGTCCCACGGCCGCGCCGACTACGGCGTTCCAGCCTCCGGGGCCGGCTCTCTCGTGCGTTCCAGGACCGCGCGCACGACCGCGTCGACGGCCTCGGAGAGCTCGAAGCCGTCGGTGCGGATCACGATCGCGTCGCGGGCGATGCGCAGCGGGGCCATCTCGCGCCCGCTGTCGATCGCGTCCCGCTTCCGCAGGTCGTCGAGGACCAGCCTCGCCTCGGTGCCGTCCCGTTCGTCGTCCCGGATGCCGCGCTCGAGGCGCCGCCGGCGTGCCCGTTCCGCGAGCGACGCGTCGAGGTAGATCTTCACGTCCGCATCCGGGAGCACGACCGTGCCGATGTCCCGACCGGCCACGACGATCGACCCATCCCGGGCGAGCACGCGCTGGCGGGAAAGGAGCGCCGCGCGCAGCTCGGGCTGGCGGGCGACCTCCGAGACGACGCGGTCGATCGACGGGCGATGGACGAGCGCGGTGACCTCGCGGCCGTCCGCCCGAACCCGCACGTACCGGCCGCGACGATCCGATTCGAGCTCGAGCAGCGGGACGAGCGCGGCAAGCGCCGGCCCGTCGTCGAGCGGCACGTGCCGGTGCAGCGCGAGCCACGCTGCGGCGCGGTAGAAGAGCCCGGTGTCGCAGAACCTGAATCCGAGGCGTTCGGCCGCGAGCGCGCCGACCGTGCTCTTGCCGCTGGATCCCGGGCCGTCGACGGCGACGACGAGCGGGCGAGGCGTCATCCCGGGCCTCCCCGGGCCGGGCGGCCACGCGCGGCGCGCGATCCGGGTCCTCCGCTCGGAGGGCGCACGGGGAGGACCGCCGCGACAGACGATCGCCGCGGTGCCGGTGGCGCGTTCCGGCCTCCCTGTCCGAGTCGGACGCCGCTCGCGGCCAGCGTCGCGGACTCCCCCTCGCTCAGTGCCCTGACCCGGCCCGAGGCGAGGCCACCGAGCCGCAGCGTGCCGATGCGGACGCGGACGAGCCGCGCGACGGGCGCCCCGACAGCCGCGAACATCCTCCGCACCTGGCGTTTCCAGCCCTGCGCCAGGGTCGCCCGGTACCACGCGAGCTCGGGCGGGGGCGGCGGGTCGAGCAGCTGGGCGAGCGCGCCGGTCTCGGTCCGCGTCGCGGGACGGAGCTCGAGCAGGGCCGCGACGCCCTCCTCGAGCTCGACGCCGTCCAGCAGCGCCTCCGCCTGCTGCCGGGTCAGCGGCCGCGGCGTCGCGACGGCGTACTCGCGCTCGACCTCGTGGCTCGGGTGCAGCACGCGCTGCGCCCACTCCCCGTCGTTCGTGAGGAGGAGGAGCCCTTCGGAATCGCGGTCGAGCCGGCCGACGGGATAGAGCCGCGCGCCCGGTGGGACGAGGACCGGCGGCACGAGTTCGAGCACGGTCGTTGCCGCGTGCCGGTCGCTCACGGTGCTCGTGACGCCGGCCGGCTTGTGCATGGCGAGGTGCACGAGCGGGTGGTGCGCCGGCAGTGATCGGCCATCGACCTCGATGCGCTGGGTCTCCGGGTCCACGCTCATGCCGAGCGTCGCGGTCGCCCCGTCGACGTGCACCCGGCCCTCGGCGATGAGCTGCTCGGATCGGCGGCGCGAGGCGACGCCGGCGTCAGCGAGGACCTTCTGCAGGCGTGACGCGGGCATCAGACGGCTGGCGCGCCGGAGCCGCGCACGGGCGCCGATGTCCAGGCCGTCTCGCCGGAGGCGGACGAAGGAGCGGACGTCTCGCCGGGGTCGTCGGACCCGGACGACGCGTCCGAAGCCTCCTGCGGTTCCGGCTCCGCGCTCACCTCGGCCTCGGCGAGCCGCGACGCGATCTCGGCCTCGAGGCTCGGCAGCTCGTCGAGCGACGTGAGCCCGAACCGCTCGAGGAACTCGAACGACGTCCCGTAGAGGATCGGACGGCCGGGCGCCTCGGACCGTCCCTGCTCGACGACCAGGCGGCGGTGCAGCAGCGACCGCAGGACGTAGTCGGAGTCGACGCCGCGGATCCGCTCGATGACGGCACGCGTCACGGGCTGCCGGTACGCGACGATCGCGAGCGTCTCGAGCGCGGCCGGTGTCAGCCGGACGCCCTCGGCCCCGACGTACCGGGCGATCAGTGCGCCGGCCTCCGGTGCGGTGGCGAGCGCGACGCGGTCCGCGGCGGCCAGCAGGCGGATGCCCCGCGCGGCGAGATCGACCTCGAGGTCGCCGAGCCGCGCGTCGACGGTCCCGGCATCGACGCCCGCGATCGTCGCGATCTCGCGCCGCGAGAGCGGCCGCTCGGCGACGAACAGCAGCGCCTCGAGCTGCGTGGTCGTGAGGTCGGCGCCGCCCGCGGGGACCGCGGCCGGACCTGCGTCCGAGGGCGGAGCCGCGTCCGAGGACGGACCTGGGTCGGAGGGCGGAGCCTCGTCCGAGGGCAGAGCCGCGTCCGAGGACGGACCTGGGTCGGAGGGCGGAGCCTCGTCCGAGGGCAGAGCCGCGTCCGATGCCGGATCCGTGTCCGATGCCGGATCCGTGTCCAGGGCCGGCACCGCGCCGACGAGCCCGGGACGGGCGTCTTCGGCCGTCACGCGAACCCCTCCAGCGACTCGTCGATCTCGTCCGGGGCGCCCGCGCCGGCAGCGCCATCGCTGGCCGGACCCACGGCGACGGCATCGAGCTGGCGGCAGTGAATCGGTCCCCACGGCCGGTCCTGTTCCACCGCGATCTCCCGGCGCTTCACGAGCTCGAGCATCGCGAGGAACGTCACCGCGGCAAGCACGCGGTCCCGCGTGTCCCCGATGAGGTCCTGGAGCACGACCACGGGCGCGGTCCGGATCGCCGCGCGGATGACCTGGGCCCGCTCGGCGAGCGTGATCGTGCGCCGGACGACCTCGGGAGGCGGTGCCGGGGGCGGCGCGAGGTGCGCGGCCCGGCGCAGCGCGCGCTCCAGCAGGCCCGGGTCGAGCGGCGGCTCATGCGGCGGCCGTGCCCCGGCGAGGCCGGCCGCCTGTGCGAGCGCGGGTTCGCGGCGCACGAGGGGGCCGAACCCAGCCGCGCGACGGCCGAGCCACTGGCCGGCGTCCCGGTACGCACGGTAGAGGATGAGCCGGCGCCGGAGCTCGACCTCGGGATCCGGTCCCTCGTCCTGCGCGGCCGCCTGGTCCACGGGCTGACGTGGCAGCAGGGCACGCGACTTGATCACGATGAGCTGGGCGGCGACCGCGATGAAGGCGCTGAGGTAGCTCAGCCGCTCCCCCTCGAGCCCGGCAAGCGCCTCGAGGTATGCCCGCGCGAGCCCGCCGAGCGGCACCGTCAGGACGTCGAGTTGGCGCGCCTCGATGAGCGAGAGCAGCAGCGCGAGCGGGCCCTCGAACGCGACGGAGTCCGTGTCGGGGTCGGCCGTGGGGGCGAGCCGGCCCTCGCGCACGAGGGCGGCAGACTGCGCTGCCGCCGGCCGCGGGGCTGTCGCTCGGACGCCGGTGGGCGCTCCACCGGCAGGCATGGCGCTCGCCGGCAGGTCTGGTTCGCCTGCGTGCCGCTCCGGGCCCCGGCCTTCCGGGCTCCGGCCTCCGGTTCGTGCCGGATCGATCGCGCCACCCACGCGGACCTGGGTCGCCTGCTCGGGCCGGCGGCCCTCACCGAACGTGACCGCGACCCGGATCCCGGGCCGGCGGCGTCGCGCGTCCGGCATCAGCTCGCCTCGTCCGCGCGGTGGAGCGCCTCTCCGGCCGGATCGACCGGCGCGGCCTGGTGCCGGATGAGCTCCGCGGTCCGCGGCGTGCACCCGGCGCGCAGCGCGAGCTCGGCCGAGGTCTGCGGATGGCGATCGAGGGTCCGGAGGGAGGCGCCGAACCCGGGGAGGACGCCGGCCGCGGCCCGGGGCAGCGCCCCGTATCGCTCGCCGAGCGAGAACGCGACGCGGGGCCAGAGGCCGGTGCGGCCCTTCCCGGCGTCGTGGAACAGGCCGGCGAGCAGCACCTCCGGGTCGTCCCACCCCTCGGACCGCAGCCGCCGGACGACGTCGAGGCCGTGGCGGCGGTCGGCAGGGTGCATCGACTCGAAGAGGCGCTGCTGGTCGGGCGTCAGCCAGGCGTCCAGCTCGCGGCGCTCCTCGTCTCGCACGCCCGCGTGGAGGTGCGTGGCGAACTGCCCGACCTTGCGCGTCCACCAGGACATCCCGTCAGAAGATCGGCTGGCCGACAAGGAAGTTGGCGATCGTCGTTCCGATCGGGCCGATGATGCGACCGCCGACCAGGAAGATGACCACGATCAGCAACAGCCCGTACCGCTCGTACTGACGGAGCTGCCACGCCGTCCGCGGGCTCACCACGCCGAGCAGCACCCTGTAGCCGTCGAGCGGCGGGATCGGGATCAGGTTGAAGATGAACAGGAAGACGTTGATCTCGACGAGGAACAGCAGCACGAGCAGCAGCGTGCGCTGCGGCTCGCTGTAGGGATCGAGAAGGCCGACCGCGAGGACGGCACGGACGGGGATGGCGACGATCGCGGCCATGATCAGGTTCGAGACCGGACCCGCCGCGGCGACGATCGCCTCGCCGCGGTGGCCGCCCTCCAGGTTGCTCGGGTTCACCGGCGTCGGCTTGGCCCAGCCTATGAAGATGCCGCCCGAGATCGCGCTGAGCACGAGCAGGCCGGCGCCGAGAGGATCGAAGTGCACGCGCGGGTTGAGCGAGAGGCGGCCCAGGTAGCGAGCGGTGCGGTCCCCCAGCCGGTCGGCGGCGAGCGCATGGCTGAACTCGTGGACCGGAAAGCCCACGAGCAGGATGATGGCCACCGCGATCAGGGCCGGGATCAGCTGGGGGTTCACGGAGCCTCCGCGTGCGGGCGTCACTCGTCATGGTAGCCGGGCATCTCAGAGCCGCGCGAGCAGCTCCGCCTTCTTGGCCTCGTATTCGCCGGGCGTGATCGCGCCGCGGTCGCGCAGGTCCGCGAGGCGCGCGAGCGTCGCCGTCACCTGCTCGGGGTCGAACGATGCCTGTGGCGGCAGGGTGGCGACGAATGGCTCGAGTGGCGCCGTCGCCACGGCTGCGGGCGAGACCTCGGTCAGCGGCACGCCGGTTCCCGGCTGGGCGTCGGCCGGTCGCGGCTTCCACCCGCGACCCGGCTCCTCGGCGGGCGCGAGGGGCGCGACGTGTGCGTCCGACGGGAGACGGTCCCGGAGCGGCGGACCTGCGCCGGGTGACGAGTCGGCCCGGGATGCCGCCTCCGCCCGGAACGGCGCCGCGGGGGGCCGCCCGACCTCGAGCTCGAGCGAATGCTTCTGGTTGAGCATCTCGCGCTTGAACGCCGCAGCCTCCGAGAGCATCCGAAACCGGTCGATCGCGGACTCCGACGCGGTGAGGATCTCCAGGTCGCCGTATCCGAGGATCCGCCCGAGGACGTCCTGCGAGAGGATCGCATCGTTGATCTTCTCGAGCGACGAGTCCGCGGCGCGCTTGTTGAGGATGCCCTCCACGAGCACGACGCGACGGTTCGTCACGACGTAGTCCTGCGCCCGCCAGCGCGCCAGGCGATACGCGAGGTCGGCGAGGCCGAGCAGGAGCGCGACGAGGGCGACGATCGACAGCCCCGACCCGATCGACGGCCACGGCGCTCCGCCGTTCGACACGTAGAGGCCCGCGGCGAGCGCGACGATCCCGACCAGGAGCAGGACCCACGCGCGGCGGGCCTCGGGCACCAGCGCCAGCAGATGCTGCCGCGCCCGGCGCACGACGATCTCACCGTCGGCCAGCAGCGAGTCCGTGTATCCCATCTCGCCCGATCCTCAGTTCACGCCCGCGGGTGGGCCCGCGCGTACACCTGCCGGATGCGCTCCCCGGTCAGGTGCGTGTACAGCTGCGTGGTGCCAATGCTCGCATGTCCGAGGAGCTCCTGAACGACGCGCAGGTCGGCTCCGCCCTCGAGCAGGTGCGTGGCGAAGCTGTGGCGCAGCGTGTGCGGGGTGACATGAGCCGACAGCCCGGCGACGCGCGCAGCCCGCTGGACGCCTCGCCACGCGGCCATTCGCGTCAGGCGCGCTCCCCGGCTCGTCACGAACAGCGCGTCGTCCGTGCCGGGCCGGCCGCGAGCCTTCGCGCCGCGCGCCGCCCACGCCGGCCGCACCTCGTCGAGCCAGCGATCGAGGGCCTCGAGCGCGGGTTCGCCGACCGGCACGAGCCGCTCCCGGTCACCCTTGCCGATGACCCGGACGAACGCGCCGTCCCGCGACACGTCCCGCACGTCGAGCCCGAGCGCCTCTCCGATCCGCAGGCCGCTCGCGTAGAGCAGCTCGAGCAGCGCGCGGTCACGGACCGCCACCGCCTCGGCATCCGATGCGGGCGGATCGGCCGGCATCGGGACGGCCTCGAGCAGCCGGACGACCTCCTCCGCGTCGAGCACGTCGGGCAGTCGCCGGGCCTGGCGCGGCAGGTCGAGCGCCGCCGCCACGTCGACGTCGATCCGCTCGTCCGCATACGCGAACCGGTAGAACGCCCGGATCGCGGCGGCCTTCCGGCGATGGCTGGACGGGCGCAGCGCGCGGGGCGGACGGGTGAGCGCGGCGAGGTGGGCGATCGCGGGGTCCGGGCTCGTCGCCCAGCACTCCGCGCCGGGCCTCGTCGCGAACCCGCGAAGGTCGCCTTCGTACGCCCGGATCGTGAGCGGCGAGAGACCGCGCTCCACGCGGAGGTACAGGAGGTACGCCTCGATCGCGGCCTGCAGGTCCTGCGGCACGGACGCGGCTCCGCGGGCGTATTCGTCCCCGTGCCGCGGACGGCGCGCGGGTGCCGCGCGACGTGCGTGGCCCGGGCCAGGCGCGAGTGCGGGCGGTGCGCCAGGCCGGCCGTTCGCAATCCCGCCGGAGTCACCCATGCGCGGCCCGCTCGAGCAGCTCCTCGGCCGCGGCCCGTGCCGCCGGCCCACCGCCCTCGCCGCCGAGCATCAGCGCGAGCTCCGCGAGCCGCTCATCGCCGGCGAGCCTCCGCACCTCGGTCACCGTCCGGCCGTCGCGCTCGCGCTTCTCGATCCGCCAGTGCGCGTCGGCATGGGCGGCGATCTGCGCGAGGTGCGTGACGCACAACACCTGGTGCGCGGACGCGAGGCGCCGCAGGCTCCGGCCGACGGGATCGGCGGAGCGCGCCCCGATGCCGGCGTCGATCTCGTCGAAGACGAGCGTGGGCGTCGCATCGGCCGCCGCGAGCACTTCCTTCACGGCAAGTGACACGCGCGACAGCTCGCCGCCCGACGCGATCCGGGCGAGCGGCATCGACGGCTCCCCGGGGTTCGGGGCGAGGAGGAACTGGACCGCCTCGGCGCCGGCGGACGACAGGTCACCGGGTTGCAGCGCGACCTCGAAGCGCGCCTGGCGGAACCCGAGGTCCGCGAGCGCGCGCGAGACCTCCACCGAGAGCCGCTCCGCGGCGGAGGTCCGCGCCTCGGTCAGCGCGCGCGCCGCCGACCTCGCCTCCGCCTCCAGGCGCTCGTCCTCGGCCGACCGGGAAGCCCGCTGCGCGTCGAGTCCGCGCAGCCGTTCCGCCTGCGCCCGGGCGCGCTCCCCGTGCGCCAGCACCGCCTCCTCGTCGGGGCCGTACTTTCGCTCGAGCGCGTAGATCACGCCCAGGCGCTCCTCCAGCGCCGCGATCACCGCCGGGTCGTGCTCGATCGCCGCCGCCGCTCGCGCGAGCTCGAACCCCACGTCGTCGGCTTCCGCGAGCAGCCCGGCGAGCCGCTCGGCCAGCGGCGCGAACCGCGCCTCCAACCGCGCCAGCTCGTCCGCGTCGCGCGAGGTCCGCGCAAGCACGTCGTGCGCGCCGGTCCCCTCGCCGGACAGCCGGTCCGTGATCGACGCCACGAGCCTGGCCACCTGCTCGCCGGCCGCCGCGCCGGCCAGCCGCTCGCGGATCTCGTCGGCCTCGCCGGGCCGGAGCCCGGCCGACTCGATCTCGTCGGCCTCGTGCTCGTGCAGCTCGAGGATCCGCGCCGTCGTCCGCGGCTCGCCCTCGAGCGCCTCGAGCGCGGCGCGGTTCGCGCGCCAGGCCTCGACGGCGAGAGCGACGCGCGCCCGCAGATCACCGTGGCCACCGTGCGCGTCGAGCAGGTCGCGCTGATGCGCGGCCTCGAGCAGCCGCTGCTGGTCGTGCTGTCCGTGGATCTCGACGAGCGGCCCCGCGACCTCCGCCAGGCGGGCGGCCGTCACGGCGGAATCGTCCACCCGCGCGGTGCTGCGACCCGATGCGCTCACCTCGCGCGTGCAGATGAGCGGCTCGGGATCGCGATCGAACAGCGCCTGGACCTTCGCCACGGCCGCTCCCGAGCGGACGAGCCCGGCTTCGCCGCGCCCCCCGAGCACGAGCGCGAGGGCGTCGATCAGCAGCGACTTTCCGGCACCGGTCTCGCCGGTGATGACCGTGAAGCCGGGGTCGGGCTCGAGGCGGACGCGCTCGATCAGGGCAAGATCGCGGACGTCGAGCTCGACGAGCGTCACGACGGCAGCAGCTGCGCCTTCTCGCGGAGCAGGTCCCAGAACGCCGGGGCGCCCCGTGGCTCGACGAACCGGAGCGGCCGCTGCCGGGCCCGGACTTCGACGGCATCCCCCACGTTGAGCAGCACGTCGTGGTGCCCGTCGATGCTGACCAGCACGTCGAACGCGGCGAGCACCTGCACGCGCACCGTGTGCCGCGGTCCGACGACCACGGACCGCACGGAGCTCAGGTACGCGGCCACGCTCGTGACGACCAGGTTCCGGCTCGTCGGGTCGAGGATCGGGCCGCCGGCGCTGAACGAGTACCCGGTCGAGCCGGTGGGCGTCGCGACGATCACGCCGTCCGCCACGTACGTGGCGAGGTGCGAACCGTCGATGCTCACCTCGAGGCGCACGACGCGCGCCTCGCGCGCCCGCACGATCGCGGCGTCGTTCAGCGCGACGTACGCCCGGCGGCCCACGTCGCGCCCGCCGGGCAGCACGCGCGCCTCGAGCACCATGCGGTCCTCGAGCTCGTAGTCGCCCTCGTGCACGCGCGACAGCACCCGCTCGAGCTCGTGCGCCTCGGCCTTGGACAGGAAGCCGACCTTGCCGAGGTTGACGCCGAGGATCGGGACGTCGGCCTCGGCGGAGGCGACGGCGTGCGCGGCGCGCAGCAGCGTGCCGTCGCCCCCGAGCACGACGAGGATGTCGGTTCCAGGCAGACCGGCGATGAGCCGCTCCGGGTCGGCCGCCGCCACGTCCCAGTGCCCGACGCCCGCCTCGTCGCACCAGCGCCGCGCGCGCTCGAGGAGATCCGTGGCCGCCGGGATCGTCGGGTTGTACGCGAAGCCGAGCCGGCCGAGGGCGGTCACGACGCGACCATCGGCGCGCCGATGCCCGTGCGCGCGGTCCGGGTGCACGCGGTCATGACGGCGCCACGAGGTGGAGGAAGAACTCGCGGTTGCCCGCGGGGCCGAGCAGCGGGGAAGCGGTCTCGCCGCGGACGTCGAGGTTGATCGACCCGGCGAAGTGGCGGACCCGGTCGAGCACGTCGCGGTGCACCGCCGGATCGCGCACCACCCCGCCGGCGGCGAGCTTCGGCCCTGCCTCGAACTGTGGCTTGACAAGCGCGACGATCTCGGCCCCCGGCGCGAGCGCCGCCACGACGGCACCGAGCAGGCGCGTGAGCGAGATGAACGAGACGTCGATCACGGCCAGCGAGGGGCGCTCGGGAAGCCCGGCGTGGGCGGGATCCGCGGGGTCGAGTCGTCGCGCGTGCGTCCGTTCCATCGAGACGACGCGGGGATCCGCG
>JAKAAV010000381.1 GCA_021802185.1 Chloroflexota bacterium
TCGTCACGGTGCTTCAGCCCGAGTTCGTGACGGGCACGGGCGACGTCTACCTGGCACGCCTCGGGGAGCGGACGCGGGACGTGTATGCGTACCGGCGGTGGCTCGACGCCGGGCTCACCGTCGCGTTCGCGAGCGATCGGCCGTTCGCACCCGGAGCGCCACTCGACGGGATCCGCGCGGCGTTCCGCATCGCGGGGCCGTCGGGCCGCCGTCTGCACGACGACGCAGGACCGTCCGTCGGCGAGGCGCTCGAGGCCTGGACGTCGCGCGCCGCCTGGGCAGCGCACGACGAGGATCATGCCGGACGGCTCGTCCCCGGGCTCGCCGCCGATCTCGTCGTGCTCTCGGCCGACCCGACCACGGTGCCGCCCGAGCGCTGGGCGGCGGGCGACGACGGCGTCGAGGTGCTCGCGACGCTGGTCGACGGGAAGGCGGTGTTCGGAGACGTCGGCGACGCCTGAGGCGCGCGCTCAGGCCGCGACCCCGTTCGCGTTGCCGCCCGCCGAGACGCCGGACGGGATCCGCCGCGTCCGAGGTGCGCCTAGGCGTACGTGCCGAGCTTCTCGACCAGCTCCTGGACAGCCGCCGCGGACTTGTCGAACGCGGCGCGCTCGTCGTCGTTGAGCTCGACCTGGACGATCTCGTCCACCCCGACCCGGCCCAGCCGGACCGGCACGCCCATGAACAGCCCCTCGACCCCGTACTCGCCCTCGAGGTACGCGGAGCACGGCAGGATCACGTGCCGGTCCTCGAGGATCGCGTGGATCATCTCGGCCGTGGCGGCGCCCGGCGCATAGAAGGCGCTGCCGGTCTTCAACAGGCTGACGATTTCCGCGCCGCCGTCGCGCGTGCGCTGGACGATCCGGTCGATCTGCTCCTGCGACATCAGCTGCGGGAGCGGAACGCCGCCGACGGTCGCGTAGCGCGGTACGGGGACCATGGTGTCGCCGTGGCCGCCGAGCACGAACGCGCACGTGTTGACCGGCGACACGCCGAGCTCCATCGAGACGAACGTCCGGAAGCGCGCCGCGTCGAGGACGCCGGCCATCCCGACGACCCGTTCGCGCGGGAAGCCGCTCGCCTTGAGCGCGACGTGGCACATCGCGTCGAGCGGGTTGGTGACGACGATGAGCACGGCGTTCGGCGAGTGCCTGGCGGCCTGCTCGACGACGTTGCTCACGATCTGCGCGTTCTTCATCAACAGGTCGTCGCGGCTCATCCCCGGCTGTCGCGCGAGGCCCGAGGTGACGACGACGACCGTCGAGTCGGCCGTGTCGGCGTAGTCGTTGGTGCCGATCACGGTCACGTCGTGCCCGAGGAGCGGGCCCGCCTCGGCGAGGTCGAGGGCCTTGCCCTGGGGCAGGCCGGGAACGATGTCGAGCATGACGACGTCGGCGAGCCCGGACTCGACGACGCGCTGCGCGACCGTGGCGCCGACGTTGCCGGCGCCGACCACGGTGACCTTCCCCCGAGGCGATCGTGAACGCGGCACGTGAACCCCTCCACGCATGTTCGGTGAACGCCTGCATAGTACGCGCGGCCCCACCGGCGACGTCCGTCCGCCTGCACCGGGGTCGGCGGCGATGCCCTCGACGGACCGAGCCGGGCGCCGAACGCGAAGTCCGGCATACTCCGGGGAGGAGGCCGGGGCGTGGCGGGATGCAGCGCGGTTGCGGCGTGCAGCAGTGGCCGGCCGACCGGGGCGAGGAAGGGATGACGGAGACACGGATGCGCCCGGCCGCCTGGCGGGCCGGAACGCTGGCGGTGCACGCGGGGTTCGAGCCGGATGCGGAGACGGGCTCCGTCGCGCCGCCCATCTACCAGACGAGCACGTTCTCCCAGGACGGGGTGGGGCGCCCACGCGGCGGCTGGGAGTACGCGAGGACCGGCAACCCGACCCGGGCACGCCTCGAGAGGGCGATCGCCGAGCTCGAGGGCGCGGCGCACGGGTTCGCGTACGGGAGCGGGTCGGCGGCGACCGCGACGGTCGGCCAGCTGGTGCTGCCGGGCGAGGAGGTCCTCATCGCCGACGACGTGTACGGCGGGACGTTCCGGTTCTTCGAGCGCGTGCTCGCCCCGACCGGCGTCGTGACCCGCTACCTCGACCTCTCGGCAGACCCCCTGTCGGCCGTCGACGGCGCGTGCACGTCCCGAACCCGGATGGTCTGGATCGAGACCCCCTCGAACCCGCTGCTGAAGCTCGTCGACATCGCGGCTGTGGCGCGCGCCCTCGGTTCGCGCCGCGGCGCGGACGGGGAGCGGCCCCTGCTCGTCGTCGACAACACGTTCGCGACTCCGCTCTCCCAGCGCCCGATCGAGCTCGGCGCCGACGTCGTCGTCCACAGCGCGACGAAGTACCTCGCCGGCCACTCCGACGTCGTGAGCGGCGCGGCCGTGACGTCGCGCGACGACCTCGCCGAGCGCCTCGGCTTCCTGCAGAACGCCGTCGGGGCCGTGCCGGGGCCACTCGACTGCTTCCTCGTGCTGCGCGGCATGCGGACGCTCGAGCTGCGCGTGGAACGGCACGCGTCCAACGCGCTGCGGGTCGCCACCGCCCTTGCGGAGCGTCCGGACGTGGCCGCCGTCCGCTATCCGGGCCTCGCGGACGGTCCCCACGCGCACCCGCAGGCCGCGCTCGCGGCGTCGCAGATGCGCTACGCGGGCGGGATGATCAGCTTCGTGCCGGCCGCGCGGTCCGGCCGGACCGCGGAGGAGCGGGCCCGCCGGTTCGCGGAGCGGACGGAGCTCTTCGCGCTCGCGGAGTCGCTCGGCGGTGTCGAGTCGCTCGTCGAGCTCCCGGCCGCCATGACCCACGCGGCGGTTTCGGGATCCGCGCTCGAGGTCCCCGCGGCCCTCGTTCGCCTCTCCGTCGGCATCGAGGACCCGGCCGACCTCGTCGAGGACGTCGTGCGGGCGCTGGACCAGGCATGAGCGCGGGC
>JAKAAV010000382.1 GCA_021802185.1 Chloroflexota bacterium
ATCCCGGCGTGCCCCGGTCTCCGCGCCGCGCGACCACCCTGTCCGCGGCTCTTCTCGTCGCCGCGTCTGCGCTCGCCGGATGTTCCGCCGGCGCCAGCCCGAACCCGTCGACCGCCTGCAACGGCGCGGACGAGCAGAGCTACGCGGGCTTCTACCGCGATCTCGAGGGGTTGTTGCCGAGGCAGGTCGGGTCGCAACCGCTCCAGCAGGTCAGGAGCGGCCGGTATTGCTCGTCGCGCACCCTCGGGTCTCTCGAGAAGGTCGGGATCCACGAGCTGGAGTTCGCGGGAGGTGCGCTGCCGGACCCGAAGGACCGCGCCGCCGGCCTGGGGCTGGTGGTGTATCGGGCGTCCGGCCTGACGCTCGACCAGCTGGCGGACGCGCAGGCGAACGGCGCCGGTGGGACGCAGGACGCGACCGGCATCACGGCGCAGCGCGCGACGATCTCGGGCCGGTCGGGCATCCGGATCGACGTCTCCGTGCAGTCGGGTCCCGAGATGATCTTCGTGTGGCCGGAGGGAGCGCCGGGCGTCTTCGATGCAGTGACGGGCGTCAGCGCGACGCAGTCGCAGATCGAGGCGGCGGTCGCGGCGTTCGCCTCGGTGCAGCCGGCACCCGCCTCGACGATCGGCGGCACGCCCGAACCGTCGGGCAGCGGCTGATCCGTCGACCCGGTGCGCGGACGCACGCAACCTTCGCCGCCGGTCGTCGGTACCCCTGTCTCATGGTCGCGTCGACTCCAGCCGCGCACGATCCGATCGGCCGCCGACTCGAGGACCGGAGGAACCCGAGGCGTCGACGACCGGGTCGCGCGATCTCGCTGCTCTCGCTTTCAGGGACGGTGTTCTCACCGTGGCAGAGGGCGCGCGACGTGCGGCAACGGGTCGAGTGACTGGCATCTCCGGCCGGACGGGCCGGCCCAGACGGGCCGGCGGCCGCCATCCCCGCGTCAGGCCTCCCGCGGCTCCCCGAATCCCGGCGTCACCGGCCGCACGCGCCGTTCGACGCCCCGCGCGTTCATGTCATCGCGGATCACCCGCGCCCGGACCACGAGGTCGTGGTCGCGCGTGATGGTCCGCGCGATCCAGTCGATGTAGGTCGGCTCGATCCGCTCGACCTCGCCCAGCGTGCGGCCGCGGAACTTCCCGAAGGCCAGCTCCGTCCGGCGCGCCTCCTCCAGGGTGGGCAGCCGGGGCGGCCGGGCGGCGCGGCTGCGACGGAGGATGGGGCCGCAGGGATCGCTCGCCCGCAGTGGCTCCTGCTCGACGCGCGAGCGGGGGGTCGGCGGTTGGCCGTCGAGCACGCTTGCGGACCGCCGCAGCGTGGCGTTCCGGCGGTGGAGGACCCGGGACGTGTCGAAGCGCGCGGTCACTGGACGTGTCTGCCGGGGCGGAGGCGGACCCGCCGGCTCCTCGTGCCCGTTGTCCGACGCACGGTTGGTCGCGAACCCGGAGGCGTCGGTGCCCGCCCGCCGCTGCCGTGCGTCGATCCGGCTCCGGCGCTCGGGGTCGCGCAGCACGTCGTACGCGGCGTTGATCCGCGCCATCTGCTTCGTGAGGCGCTCGGCCTCGCCCGGGTCCGCGGCGCGGTCCGGGTGATGGGCGCGCGCGAGCTCGCGCCACCGGCGCTTGATGGCGCCGTCACTGGCGTCGGAGGACAGGCCGAGGACGCGGTAGGGGTCACCATGGAACGTGGGCTGGGGCATCTGCATCGAGCCTAGACCATGCCGCAACGCCGCGCAGGCGCGTCGCGGGCAGGCGGTTCGGACGCTGGGCATCGGCCGCGCGCGGCCCGAGGCTCACGCCGCGGTTCGCCGCTCCTGCGTACCATCCCGACGTGGCACGCCCGACGGTCGCGCAGCTCAAGGCCTGGATCCGCGACGACTACGACGCCGCCGCGCTCGGCTGGGAGCGGCACATGGCGCCGTACTTCCGCGTGCCCGCCGAGCGGCTCGTGACCGACCTCGCACCGCAGGAGGGCGACCGGTGCCTGGACCTCGCGTGCGGAACCGGCCTGATTGCCCGGGCGTTCGCGGCCCGCGTCGGAGCCGATCTCGTCGCCGCCTCCGACATCTCACGGGTGCAGGTCCGGCAGGCGAGGTCCGCGCTCGAGCGTGGCGGCCTGTCCCGAATCGACGTAGCCGTGATGGACGCCGAATCGCTCGACTACCCCGACGGCCGGTTCGACCGGATCGGGTGCGGGTTCGGCGTCAACCACTTTCCGCGCCCGCTCGTCGCCCTCCGAGAGGTGCACCGGGTCCTGGCGCCCGGAGGCCGCGCCGGGTTCACCGTGTGGGGATCGCATTCCCCGGCGCTGCGCGTCCGGTTCGACGAACGGCTGCTCGAGCTCGTGCCCGCCATCGCCGACGTGGCGGACTCGCCGCTCGAGATCGAATTCGGCAGGATCACGTCGCGGTACGGCAACCCGCGGACGCTGGCCGGCGTGATGACCGAGGCTGGACTCGTCGACGTGGAGCGACGGTCGCATCGCTTCACGGTCGACCACGTCGACGCGCCGAGGTACGTCGACGCGATGCTGTCACGCGCCGAACGCGACCTGCGGGAGGCGCGCCTTGGGGACCGCGAGCGCGCCGAGGTCCGCGGCGCGCTGGTCGCGGAGCTCTCCTCGTTCCCCCGCGAGGCGTTCGTCATGCGGCGCGCGTACCACGTGCTGATCGGCGCGCGGCCGATCGCCTGAACCGGCGGGAATCGGCCGGGAAGGACGTGGCACAGCGCGAGTCAGTCCTCGAGCATGTCCTTCGGCCCCGGTACGACCGGCGAACACGGATCGGCCGGAGGAGCTGAATCAGAGTCGGGCCACTCCGGCTCGGGGGTGACGCGACCCGTCACGGGAGCCTGCCACTCCGGGCTGGGCGTCACGCCCGTTGCGGGAGCCTGCCACTCCGGCTCGGGCGTCACGCGGCCCGC
>JAKAAV010000383.1 GCA_021802185.1 Chloroflexota bacterium
ATACCTGGCGATCTGGGCCGGCACGACGCTCGGCATCCCCCTCGTCATGATCCTCCTGAGCCCGATCGTGCAGGCGTTCGCGAGCCCGCTCGTGTGGGTCGTCGGGGCCGTCATCGGGTTCATGCTGCCGCGGTTCTGGCTGTCACGCCGCCGCGCCGCCCGGCTCAGTGCGTTCAACAAGCAGCTGGCCGGCACGATCACCCTGATCGCGAACGCGCTCCGAGCCGGGTCCTCGTTCCTGCAGGCCGTCGAGATGGTCGTGCGCGAGACTCGCCCGCCGATCTCCACGGAGTTCGGCCGGGTCATCCGCGAGGTGAACCTGGGCCTGCCGTTCGAGCAGGCGCTCGACAACATGCTCCGGCGCGTGCGGTCGGACGACCTCGAGCTGATGGTGACGGCGATCTCGATCCAGCACCAGGTCGGCGGCAACCTCGCCGAGATCCTCGACTCGATCGCGTTCACGATCCGCGAGCGGGTCCGGATCAAGGGCGAGATCAAGACGCTGACCGCGCAGCAGCGGATGTCCGGCTACGTGGTCGGGTTCCTCCCGATCGGCCTCACCGGGATCCTGTACGTGATCGCCCCGAACTTCATGGCGCCGATGTTCCGGAAGCCGCCCGAGATGCTCGGGCTGCCTGTTGGCGTACTTGTCCTGTGCCTCGCCGGCTTCGCGATGTTCGTCGGATTCATGCTCATCCGCCGGATCGTGGACATCGAGGTCTGAGCCATGATCGTCCCTGTTCTCGTTGGCGCCATCCTCGCGGCCGGCATCCTGCTGGTCTTCGTCGGGCTCGCCCAGTCGCAGCCGGTGGACCCGGTGCAGGCTCGCCTCACGCAGCTCGGCGCGATGCAGGCTCGCAACCTGGAAGAGCTCGAGCTGCAGCAGCCGTTCTTCGAGCGGACCATCAGGCCCCTCGCGCAGCGGATGTCGGGCATCGGCCAGCGGATGACGAGCGCCACGCAGGCCGGCCGGACCGAGAAGCGCCTGGCCATGGCTGGGCATCCCGGCAACATGCGCACGAGCGACTTCGTCGGGCTCAAGGTGGTGGTCGCGGTGGTCGCCGCCGCCATCGCATTCCTGGTCTTCGGATTGCTCGGCAGGAACTTCCTCATGGGCGTTCTGCTCGGCGTGCTCGGCGCGGGCGTCGGCTACATGGCGCCGGAGTTCTGGCTCGGACGACGCATCCGGTCCCGGCAGCACGCCATCCTGCTGATGATCCCGGACGCGCTCGACCTGCTGACGATCTCCGTCCGGGCCGGCCTCGGCTTCGACGCGGCCCTGGGCAAGGTCACCGAGAAGCTGCCTGGTCCATTGTCCGACGAGTTCCGGCGTTCCCTGGCGGAGATCCGCGTCGGCAAGCCGCGCCGGGAGGCGCTGCGGGACATCGTCGGTCGGACGGAAGTGCCCGCGCTGACGAATTTCATCGGCGCGGTGATCCAGGCCGAGCAGCTCGGCGTCGCGATCAGCAAGGTGCTGCAGGTCCAGTCGGAGCAGCTCCGCATCGAGCGCCGGCAGCGCGCCGAGGAGATGGCGGCGAAGGCGCCGATCAAGATGCTGTTCCCGCTCGTCGGGTGCATCTTCCCGTCGCTGTTCATCGTGATCCTGGGGCCGGCGATCATCCTGATCATGGTCAACCTGGGCGGACGGTAGCTCTCCGCTCGCCCGAACCGACCTCTCCGCCCATGACCGCACGCGCCCGCCCTCAAGTCCGGGCGGCCGGCGTCCCATGACGCCCTTCCGGGTTCACATTGACCGCAACGGCGGCCTCCTCGCGTCGCGCGTTCGGACGGCGTCGTCGCTGTGGGCGCGCTTCCGGGGCCTGATGGGACGCGCCGCCCTCGAACCGGGCGAGGGTCTCTGGTTCCCCGGCGACACCAGCATCCACATGCTGTTCATGCGGTTCCCGATCGACGCCGTGTTCCTGGCCCCGGAGCAGCGGGCTGCGCCAGCGTCGGCGCGCCAGCCGTCAGCCGATCACTGGCGGGTCGTCGCGATCCGGGCCGACCTCCGCCCCTGGACAGGTGTGGTCTGGTACGTCCGCGGCGCGCGCGGGTGCCTGGAGCTCGAATCGGGAGCGGCGGCGGCCGCAGGGCTGCAGGTCGGCGATCAGGTCGTGTTCCGAACCCCTACCGCAGGCTGATCGGCGCCGGCTCCGCCCGGCTCGGAGTCGTCCTGATGGCGAGCACCGGAAGCCAGCACGCGACCAGTGCGAGCGGAGCGAGCAGCGCGCCGGGGAGCCAGGCGAGGAGCGGCAGCGCGAGTGCCCACCAGTGCCCGCGCGCGGCAAGGAGCGCAGCCGGCAGGACGAGCAACACGAGGTAGTGCGGCCAGAGGAGCGGGACGACCAGCAGGGTCGCAGGTGACAGCGCCACGAAGCCCGTCTCCTGGTCGCGTCTCGATGCGATGACCAAGGCCAGGAGCGCGAGCGCCGCGCCCGCCGCGTACAGCAGCATCGGGACCGGGGACGGAACCCCGGCCTGCGTCGCGATGGCTGCGATCCCGACGTCGCTCGACCCGGGTCCGGCCGAGCGCAGGTTCAGCAGCAGACGGACGTACTCGCCCCACGAGGAGAGGCCGGCGACGGCTGCCGACAGCGCGACCAGCACGATGCCAGCGCCGACGGCGGACAGCAGGGCGCGTCGGCTGGCCGGCGTCCCCCGCCACGCCCACCATGGGAGCACGATTGCGATCTGCGGCCGGACCGCGACCGAGACTGCCGCCAGCAGACCGGCGCCAGGCGGTCCGCCCGCGCCGCTCTCGCCCCGACTGAGCGCGGCCGTCCACCGCCACCCCGCGGCGACGCCCAGGAGCACGAAGAGGCTCACGTTACCGAGGTTCAGGTCGAGCAGCGTTGGCAGCGAGAGGCATGCGATCCCGAAGACGGAGAGCCGGATCCAGCGGGAGACGGGGAGCA
>JAKAAV010000384.1 GCA_021802185.1 Chloroflexota bacterium
ATCCGGGCGGTGTGGCAGGACGCATCGGGCTCGATGCCGCTCGATCCCGGGCGCGAGATCGCCCTCGTCGAGCGGCTCCGCGCGGGCCGCTTCGACGCCGCAGTCATCCTCACCAGCTTCCGGCAATCGCCGTACCCGGCGGCCTACGCGTGCTACCTCGCCGGCATCCCGATCCGGCTCGGCCGGTCCGGGCAGTTCGGCGGGAGCATCCTCTCGCCGTGCGTCCCACCGGTCGACGACGCCGTGCACCAGGTCGAGCGCAACCTCTCGCTGCTCGAGGCCGCCGGCTTCCGGCCACGCCGTCGCGACCTCGAGGTCGCCGTCCCCGCCGCGGCGCGCGAGCATGCCGATCGCCTGCTCGAGGCGCGCGCGATTCCGCGCTGGGCGCGGTTCGTGCTCCTGGTGCCGGGCGCGAGCGCCGCCGCCCGCCGGTACGACGCGGGGCGGTTCCGGTCGGTCGCCGGCATGCTCGCGGACTGCGCCGGGCTCCGGGTGGTCGTCGCCGGGTCCGAGCGCGAGGCGGGCCTCGTCGTGGAGGTCGCGTCCGCGCGGCCCTCGATCGTCGCGCTCGCCGGCCGCACGGACGTCCCGGCGCTCGCCGCGCTCGTCGCGCGCGCCGCGGTCGTCGTCTGCAACGACTCCGGGCCGATGCACCTCGCCGACGCGCTGCGGACGCCGGCCGTCGTGCTGTTCTCCGGCACGGACCTGGAGTCCCAGTGGGCGCCGCGCTCGACCCGCTCGGCGCTGCTCCGCCGGCCGACCGACTGCTCCCCCTGCTACGCCTTCCACTGCCCCTACGGGCTGCCCTGTCTCGACGTCCCGCCGGAGAAGGTGGTCACCGAGACGCTCGCGCTCCTCCGGCCCGTTCACGCCCAATCCCAGTACGACACGAGGAGGGAGACCGTCGATGCCGTCGCTCCGCGTGCTGACCTGGCACGTCCACGGAAGCTACCTGTACGACCTCGCGCAGACGCCGCATGAGTTCTGGCTGCCCGTCCAGCCGGGGCGGCCGGAAGGCTACGGTGGCCGGTCCGGATCGTTCCGCTGGCCCGACAACGTCCACGAGATCGCGGCCGACGACGTCCGGTCGGCGCGCTTCGACGTGGTGCTGTTCCAGTCGCGCCGCAACTACGAGGTCGACGCGGAGCGGCTCCTCTCGGACGCCCAGCGCCGGCTCCCCCGCATCTACCTCGAGCACGACCCGCCTCGCGAGCACCCGACCGACACGCGGCATCCGGCGGCTGACGACCCCGGCACGCTCATCGTGCACGTCACGCCGTTCAACGCGCTCATGTGGGACAACGGCGTCGCCCCGGTCTCGGTGGTCGAGCACGGCGTCGTCGATCCCGGGGCACGCTGGACGGGCGAGCTCGAGCGCGGGATCGTCGTCGTGAACGACCTCGCGGGCCGCGGCCGCCGGCTCGGGCGGGACGTGTTCGAGCAGGCGGCGGCCGACGTGCCCCTCGACCTGGTCGGCATGCGGTCCGAGGCGCTCGGCGGCCTCGGCGAGATCGCGCCGCCGGAGCTGCCCGGCTTCGAGGCCCGCTACCGGTTCTTCTTCCATCCGATCCGGTACACGAGCCTCGGGCTCGCCGTGTGCGAGGCGATGATGCTCGGCATGCCCGTCGTGGGGCTGGCCACGACGGAGCTCGCCACGGTCGTCGAGAACGGCGAGTCCGGGTACGTCGACACGGACGTGCGGCGGCTCGTTCCCGCGATGCGCGAGCTGCTGGCCGACCGGAGGCTCGCGGCACGCCTCGGAGAGGGTGCGCGACGGCGCGCGCTCGAGCGCTTCTCGATCGACCGCTTCGCGCGGGACTGGGATGCGGTCTTCCGCGAGGTCGCGGGTTCGCCGTCGGCCGTCTTCGCCGGTTCGGGTTCGGCGTCGGGCGCCACGGGCCCGGCGGGATCGCAGGGGGAGGGGGCAGCCGCATGAACCGTCGAGTCGCGCTCATCAGCGAGCACGCGTCGCCGCTCGCGATCCTCGGCGGGGTCGACAGCGGCGGGCAGAACCTGTACGTCGGCGAGCTCGCGAAGAACTTCGCGGAGATGGGCTACGAGGTCGACGTGTTCACCCGGCGCGACGCGGCGCTGCTGCCGGAGACCGCGGAGTGGGTGACCGGCGTCCGGATCATCCACGTGCCCGCCGGCCCTCCGGAGCAGATCCGCAAGGAGAACCTGCTCCCGTACATCGACGAGTTCACGCGCTGGGTCGCGAAGTTCATCCGTGGCCAGCAGCGCGGCTACGACATCGTCCACGCGAACTTCTTCATGTCGGGTCTCGTCGCCGCCGAGCTCAAGCGGCAGTTCGGGACGCCGTTCGTCATCACGTTCCACGCGCTCGGCCGCGTGCGGCGACAGTTCCAGGGGGAGGCCGACGGGTTCCCCGACGCGCGGTTCGAGATCGAGGACCGCATCGTGGCGGAGGCCGACCGGATCGTCGCGGAGTGCCCGCAGGACGAGGAGGACCTGATCCGGCTCTACAACGCCGACCCCGCCCGCATCACGATCATCCCGTGCGGCTTCGACCCGTCGGAGTTCTGGCCGATCAGCAAGCCGCTCGCCCGTGCGGCACTCGGCTTCGCCCCCGACGAGAGGGTCCTGCTGCAGCTCGGCCGGATGGTGCCGCGCAAGGGCGTCGACAACGCGATCCGGGCATTCGGTCGGCTCGTGCGCAGGCACCGGATCGAGGCCAGGCTGGTCGTCGTCGGCGGCGAGGACGAGGAACCCGACCCGACCCGCAGCCCGGAGCTCCGGCGGCTGCAGGACCTGGCGCGCGCGGAGCGCGTGAAGGAACGCGTGGTGTTCGTCGGGCGCCGGAACCGGGAGGTGCTCAAGCACTACTACAACGCCGCGGACATCTTCATCACGACGCCGTGGTACGAGCCGTTCGGGATCACGCCG
>JAKAAV010000385.1 GCA_021802185.1 Chloroflexota bacterium
CACCGCCCGCGTGCATCTGCCTCGAAAATCCTCCCGTCACGCGGCGCGTGGCTCGACCGTGACGACGTAGCCCATCGCCTCGAGACGTCGTGTGAGTCGCCGCCGGACGTGGTCTGCGTCACGGCGGTCGAAGTAGGTGACGCCGAGGTCGCTGAACGGACGGCCGCTGGTGAGCACGGCATAGACGATGCCGAGGATGGTGTGGCCCACAGCGACGAAGGCGCGCTTGGCACCACGGCGGGCGGCGAAGCGGTGGTACTGCACCCCGAGATAGGTCTTGGTCCGCGAGGCTGAGCGGGCGGCGCCGACGAGGGCGGTCCGGAGCCACGGGCTGCCGCGCCTCGTCTTTCCGCTGCGCTGGACGCCGGCGCTCTCGTGGTTGCCTGGGCACATCCCAGCCCACGAGGCAAGTTGGCGTGACGAGCCGAAGCGAGCCATGTCGGAGCCGATCTCGACGAGGATGACCTGCGCGGTCCGGCCACCGACGCCCGGGATCGTCGAGATCCGCTCGATCAGCTCCGCGACCGGTCGCAGGCGTTCCTTGATCTCGGCATCGAGTGAGCCGATCAGCGCGTCGAGATCGGCGAGGTGGCGCAGCTGCGCGGCGAGGAGGAACCGCTGGTGCGGCCCAACGGAGCCCGCCAGCGCGTTGACGAGCAGGTCGTGCTTGTTACGCAGACGGCCTCGGGCCAGCTCGGCCAGCACCTCGGGATCATCGACGCCCTCGGTGAACGCGGTCAGGATCGCGCGGCCCGAGACCCCGCCCAGGTTTGTGCTCACCGAGCCGAGCTTGATGTTGGCGCCCTCGAGCACCTTGGCCAGGCGGTTGATCTCCGACGCGCGCTCCCGGATCAGGCTGGTCCGATAGCGGGTCAGCTCCCGCAGCTCGCGCTCGGGGCGGGGCGGGATGAAGCTCGCCCGCAGCAGCCCATGGCGGAACAGCTCGGCGATCCATTCCGCGTCGCGCACGTCGGTCTTGCGACCGGGCACCGCCTTGATGTGGGCGGCGTTGGCGAGCAGCAGCTCGAAGCGGTCCTCGAGCAGGTTCCAGATCGGCTTCCAGTAGCTGCCGGTGGCCTCCATCGCCACCGCCGTCACCCCGCGCTCGTCGAGCCAGTCGGCGAGCGCGAGCAGGTCGGCGGTGAGGGTGCGGAACGTGCGGGTCTCCTTGACCGGCTCGTCGGCCGGGTCGCTCGTGATCACGCACACCGTGAGCGAGCGCTTGCCGATGTCGATGCCGGCACAGCTTCGATGCACCACCTCCATCGTGAGGTCCTCCAGCTTCGGGCGGCGGGGAGGCGCCGATCAACGCAGCGACTGCCTCGCGTGCTCTCCCGCCAACGGGAGGCAACAGACGGTGATTCCGCCAGGCGCCCCAGGTCCATCTGTGAGCACGGGCTCATGGCACCAAGGCTCTGCGACCTTCGTCCGACCGCCGGTCCCGATTTTCCGCCCAACGCGATCGGGCACCGCCCGCGTGCATCTGTAGCCGATTGTTCACGCACGGGTACCCGTCAGTGCCCTAGGAGCTGTCACGGGCATCCGCCAGGCTGCCCGGCATGGGCGTAGTTGTGGAACTGACCGACTTGGAATGGGCCCTCGTCGAGCATCTGTTCGACCCGCCTGTCCATCGCGGCGTCAAGGGCACGATCCCGCGAAGAGACATCGTGAGCGCAATCCTGTGGGTCGCGCGGACGGGTTGCCAGTGGCGCTACCTGCCGGCGCGCTACCCCGACTGGCAGGCCGTATGGAGCCAGTGGCGGCGCTGGCGCGACAAGGGCACCTGGGCCGCCGCCATGCGCGTGCTGGCGCGCGAGATCCGACTGCGCCACGATCGGAAGGCAGACCCGACGATGGTGATGATCGACGGGCAGACGGTGAAGGGCGGACGCGCCGGCCCGACCTTCCACGAGGCCGGCGGTCGCGGCGGCTACACGCGCGGGGCCAAGCGCACGATCCTCATCGAGATACTCGGCCTGCCGCTCGCGGTGTCGGTCGAGTCGGCCAGGCCGCACGATGTCCAGTCGGCGCGCAGATTCCTGAAGGAGCAGCTCGACCCGAAGCACCCGGCCCTGCCAGCCCTGCGGGCGATCGTCGCCGACCGCGGCTACACGGGTCTCGCGGCCTTGGCGGCGGGCCACGGCCTGAAGCTCGACATCAAGCGCCCGCCCGCCCCACCGACGCTCCCGGCGGCCCGGCCCAGGAGGGGCAAGCGCGTCTTCACGCCGCTCGCGCCGCTCGACAGGGTCGAGAACGCGTTTGCGCGCCTCGGGATGTGGCGGCGGCTGTCGCGCTGCTGCGAAGAGACCGCGCTCGGCGCCAAGACTTGGCTTGAGGTCGCCTGCGTCGCTTATATCTGTGGAAGGCTCCGAGTCGAACCGACGTAGAGTGCGCGCACCCGTTCAGGGAGCCGGCGTCGCGAAGTCCGGGAGGGTGACGCCGGCATCGAAGGTCGCGCATCCTCCGGTCACGAGCGAACCCTCGACCGCGACTCTCTGCCCGCGGTCGTCGAGGACCTCGAGATTCGGAGTGAAGCGGGCGCTATAGCCGATTGGCCACGCCAGCTCCGCCCGGGTTCCGTCCGGTCTGATCATCCATGTCAGGCGCGGGTCATCTGCCGCTCCGTGAAGGCGGAAATCGCCGATGTAGCCACCGCCGGCACACAGGCCGTTGCTCCCGAAGTTGGCGACCGGCAGCCAACGCTCGCCCGACCCGAGGGCCCGACTCGGAGTAGCCGCCGGTCCGAACGCACATGACGCGACGATCACGACGATCGGCAGAAGGAAGAGCAGTCGGCGGCGCATGGCCCCACATTCGCCCGAACCCACGACGCGGTCAAGGGAGACGATTCCTTGGCACCCTCGCCGGACGGGGCCGCAATCGGCTACAGAT
>JAKAAV010000386.1 GCA_021802185.1 Chloroflexota bacterium
GGGCGGCCACTCGAAGGCCGACACCGACGGCTTCGACTGGCCCGAGGAGCCACGCGTCACGTAGCCGTTCGGGCCCGCCCGCTCGCGGGAGGCGATGGGACGCGCGCTCGACCGCGGCGCCTCTCGATCGCGGTCGTCGCTGGCGGCGCTACGCGACCGCGCGCCCCGTCTCCGGGTCCCAGCCGCCCGCCTGCCCGACCTTCGAGGACAGGGGGCGCCCCAGCCGCTCCGTGACGAAGCGCGCCGCGGCGAGCACGCCGGCCAGGTCGGCACCGTGCTGGACGCCGAGGCCGTCGAGCAGGTACACGAGGTCCTCGGTCGCGAGGTTGCCGGCCGCGCCCGGCGCGTACGGGCAGCCGCCCGTCCCGCCGGTGGAGGCGTCGAAGCAGCCCACGCCGGCCTCGAGCCCGGCCACCACGTTCGCGAGCGCGGTGCCCCTGGTGTCGTGGAAATGGAGCGCGACACGGTCGAGCGGCACGCCGGCATCGAGCGTTCGCGCCAGCAGGTCGCGGACCTGGGACGGCACCGCCACGCCGATCGTGTCGCCGAAGCACACCTCGTCGACGCCGAGGCCGAGCAACCGGAGCGCGACGCCGACGGCCCGTTCGGGCGCGACCGCACCCGTGTACGGGCACCCGAACGCGGTCGAGACATAGCCGCGGCGCCACCAGCCGAGTGACGCCGCGCGCTCGAGGACGGGGGCGAACGCGTCCAGCGACTGGTCCACGGTCATGCCGATGTTGTGCCGGGTGAACTCGTCGGTCGCGGCGGTGAACACGGCGATCGCATCGGCGCCGGACGCCTCGGCGCGTTCGAGGCCGTGGACGTTCGGCACCAGGACGGGGAACCGGACGCCGCGGCCGCGCGGCAGCGAGCGGAGCAGGTCGCCGGCGTCGGCAAGCTGCGGGACCGCGCGCGGCGAGACGAAGCTCGTCGCCTCGATCTCGCGCAGTCCGGCGTCCACGAGCAGCTCGATGAACCGCCGCTTGTCCTCGGTCGCGATCGGGCGCGCCTCGTTCTGCAGGCCGTCGCGGGGACCGACCTCGTAGATCCGGACGCGCTCGCCTCCGAGGACGCCGCCGGTCGTGCTGCCGGCCTCGGCACCGCCGGCGCCCCCGGTGGTGCTGCCGGCGCCGGTCGGGCTCGAACTCCCGGGCGTGCCCGCTCCGATCGTCATGCCACCCTCATTCACCGACGATCCTCACGTGCCCAATCCTCGCCGCCACGGGGTTCATGCGGGTCGCTCGCTCGCCCCCTCACCATCGCGCCCGCCGATCACCGCGAGGACCTGCCCCGTTCCGACCTGGTCGTCGACCCGGACCAGCAGCTCGGCCACGACACCGCCGCGCGGCGCCGACACGGCGTGCTCCATCTTCATCGCCTCGAGGGTGACGACGGGATCACCGGCGGCCACGTTCGATCCGGGAGCCGCGTGGACCGCCAGCACGCGCCCGGGCATGGGCGCTCGCACCTGGGCGCTCGAGCCCGAGTGGCCGGCCGCCTCGCGAGCCGCGCGATCGACGTCGGGTGCGACGGCGAACCGGAAGGATGTGCTCCGTCCGTCCAGGTCGACGTGGACGCACTCGCGGTCCACGACGGCCACGAGCGCCTCCGCATCCGGGTCCGTGCCGCGCAGCGCAAGCCGGACGGTGCGCTGGACGTCGTCCGTCTGCAGGCGGGCCGTTGCGAGCCCGTCGACCCGCCAGCCTCCACGCCACGGCCCGCGACCGGCACGCAGCAGCTCCCGCGCCGCGCGTCGCCAGGCCGCCTCGGGGATCGCCGGAAGCTCCCAGCCGCCGGGCGGCGGCCACTGCCCGTCGATCGTGTTCGTGCGCGCCTGGCCCTCGCGGACGACCGGCGCCCGGACGAGCCACCGGAGGAAGCGCAGGTTGGTCGTGAGCCCGAGCACGACGGTCTCGTCGAGCGCGTCGGCGAGCAGATCGAGGGCCTGGTCCCGCGTCGGTGCGCAGGCCGCCAGCTTCGCCAGCATCGGGTCGAACCGGTCGGAAATCTCGTCGCCCGCCGCGATCCCCGCCTCGACCCGGACGCACGGAGCGTCGGGCCAGCGCGCCGCGACGACCGGACCCGTCGCGGGCAGGAACCCGGCCGCGGGATCCTCGGCATAGAGCCGGACCTCGATCGCGTGCCCGTCGATCCGGACGTCCTCCTGCGCGAACCCGAGGGGCTCGCCGGCGGCGACCCGCAGCTGGTCCGCGACGAGGTCGCGCCCCGTCACGAGCTCCGTCACCGGATGCTCGACCTGGAGCCGCGTGTTCATCTCCAGGAACCACCATGCAGCGTCGCCCACCAGGAACTCGCACGTCCCCGCGGAGACGTACCCGACGGATCCGGCCAGCCGCAGCGCGGCCTCGGCGAGCCCGTCGCGGATTGCCGGGTCGAGGTTCGGCGCGGGCGTCTCCTCGAGCACCTTCTGATACCGGCGCTGGAGCGAGCAGTCGCGCTCGCCCAGGTGTACCCCGTGGCCGAGCGCGTCGAAGAGCACCTGCACTTCGACGTGCCTCCCGGCCGTGACGTGCCGCTCGAGCAGGAGCCGGTCGTCGCCGAACGCCGTCCCGGCCTCCCGCCTCGCGGCCCTGATGGCATGGGCCAGCGTCCCGGGGTCCGTCGCGACGTGCATCCCCTTGCCGCCGCCACCACCGGCGGGCTTGACCAGGACCGGGTATCCGATGGCGTCCGCCGCGGCAAGGAGCGTCCCGTCAGACTGGTCGTCCCCGTCGTAGCCCGGCAGCACGGGGATCCCGAGCGAGGCCGCGAGCCGGCGGGCGGCCGCCTTGTCTCCCATCCGGCGCATCGCGTCCGCCGGCGGTCCGACCCACCGCAGCCCGGCGTCCAGCACCGCCTCGGCGAACACGGCCTGCTCGGACAGGA
>JAKAAV010000387.1 GCA_021802185.1 Chloroflexota bacterium
CGGGCACGTCGCGACGCGCTCGCGTGCGCGAGACTCGTCGACACCCGTCGCGTCACCGCCGACGAAGCGGGCGATCAGCTCGGGGTCGTGCGTCGCATGTCCGTCACGGCCGGTACCGGCGTTCGGGGCGCCACGGCCGTCGTGGTTGCTGCTCACGGTCCTCCTGACGCCCTCAGTCCCGGAAGAGTTCCATGGATTCCTCCAGCAGGGCGCGCAGCGCCAGCCGCCCGCGGTGGATCCGCGACTTGACCGTCCCGAGCGAGACCCCCGTCAGCCGCGCGATCTCCGGGTAGTCGAATCCCTCGACGTCGTACAGCACGATCGCGGCCCGCTGGCCATCGGTCAGGGCGCCCAGGGCCGCGGAAAGCACGCGTGACTGTGCCCTCCGGATCGCCTCACGCTCCGGGTCCGGTGCAGTCACGTCCCCGGGCTCCCACTGTTCGCCCTCGCGCTCGGGGTACGGCTCGCTCGGCCGCCGCTTCCGAAGGCGGAGCACGTCGGTGGACGTGTTGACGGCGATGCGGATCAGCCACGCTCGGAAGGATTCACCGTGGAAGGTGCCGATGTTCCGGTATGCGCGGATGAACGCCTCCTGCACGGCGTCGTGCGCCGCCTCGATGTCGCCCGTCAGCCGCGTCGAGAGCGCAAGCAGATGGTCCTGGTGGATCTCGACGAGCTGGTTGAACGCGTCGAGGTCGCCGTCGCGCGCGCGTCGGGCGAGCCGGAGATCGCGTTCCCGGGACGGGTCCACGGGGCGCTCGACTGGCTGCGCGACGTCTTCCACCGCTCGGGCGCGAGCCTCCTCCGACCTTCCCCGTCGCGAGTCTAGCATCGGGGTACCCGCGGTCCAGCGCGCCCGGAGACCGCCGGCCGGGCCCGGGGCGAACCGGGCAGCGCGCGGGCAGTCAGGGAGATCGCGCGCGATCTCCGTGCGGACGGCATGCGCGGGTGTCACGATCCGCGCATGGACGTGCACTTCCTCGGTGCCGCGAACACCGTCACCGGCTCGCAGTATCTGCTCACGACCGGTCGCGCCCGGATCCTCGTCGACTGCGGCATGTTCCAGGGCAGCCCGAACGAGGCGGTCCGGAACCGGGTCCCGCTCGCGTACGATCCGGCCTCCCTCGACGCGATCGTCCTGACGCACGCCCACCTCGACCACTGCGGCCTGATCCCGCACGTCGTGGCCGAGGGCTTCCGCGGCCCGATCTTCGCGACCCGCGGCACGGTCGAGCTTGCCGGGCTCGTCCTGGTCGACTCCGGCAAGCTGCAGGAGGAGGCGGCACGGCGCGAGACACGCTGGGCCAGGCACCACCCGGAGCGTGCGGCCGCGGAGGAACGGGAACGGGAGGAGGCGATCGAGCGACAGATCGAGATCGCGCAAGCCGACGAGGCGAACGGAGCTCCCGCCGGGCCGCCGGAGATCGCTGAACCGGCTGGCGCGCCCACGCATCCGAGCACGAGCGGCGGGACGCTTCCGCCCGCCGCCACGCCGAAGGGTCGGCCGAACCCCGAGCACGCGATCCTGACCGCTCCCGCACAGGTGGAGGCGGACATCGAGACGCCGCTCTACGACCAGCGCCAGGCGCGCGCGGCGCTCGATCAGTTCAGGGGCGTCGAGTACGGGGAGCCCCTCGCGGTCGCGCCCGGCATCACCGCCACGTTCCTCGATGCGGGGCACATCCTGGGCTCCGCGATCATCCGACTGTCGGTCGACGCCGAGGCCGACCACCCCGCGCGGACGCTCGTGTTCTCCGGCGACCTCGGCCCGGCCGGCACGCCGATCCTGCGCGATCCGACCCCCGTGTCCGAAGCGGACTACGTGTTCGTCGAGTCGACGTACGGGGGCCGCGAGCACGAGCCGGAGGCGGAGGCGGTCCGACTCCTGGGCGAGGCCGTCCGGCTGGTGGCCGAGCACGACGGCGTCCTGCTCGTCCCGTCGTTCGCGATCGGTCGCACGCAGGAGATCGTGTGGCAGCTCAACCGGCTGGTCGAATCGGGCGCGATCCCGTTGCTGCCGCTCTTCCTCGATTCGCCCATGGCCTCCCACGCGAGCGACATCTACCGACGGTTCAGCGACTACTGGGACGACGAGACCCGCGCCCTGCTCGCCCGACACGTCGCACCGCTCGACTTCCCGGGGCAGGTCGTGACGAACGACGTCCGGCAGTCAGAGGCCATCGCCCGTTCGCCCAGGCCGTACATGATCGTCGCCTCGAACGGGATGCTGACCGGGGGCCGCGTCCTCGGGCACCTCCGCGAACTCGTCGGCGATCCTCGCGCGGTGCTCCTGTTCGTCGGATACCAGGGCGAGGGCACGCTCGGGGCGCACCTGCAGGCTGGCGCGAAGACCGTCCGGGTCGACGGCGTGGAGCACGTGGTGCGCTGCCAGGTCCGGTCGATCAGCGGGTTCTCGGCGCACGCCGACGAGCGCGGGCTGCTCGCGTGGCTCGGGGCGTTCGCGGCGGGCGGCGAGCTCGGAGCCGCGGGTCATCCGCGGCGCACCTTCATCGTGCACGGGGACCCGGAGGCCCAGGAGGCGCTCGAACCGAAGGTCCGCGCGCTCGGACTCAACCCGTGCGTGCCGCACTGGCACGAGCGCATCGTCCTCGACTGACCGGGGCCGACGTACACGGCGCGCCCGTGCCGTCACCCCCGCCCCGGCTGAGCGCCCCGGCCGCCAGTCCCGGCTCACCGCGCGGCACGCGACGCCTCGAGTCCCTGCTCGCGGGATTCCGGTCAGTAGCCGCTCGACGACGAGGCCGGAGCCGCCGAGGGAGCCGACGACGGAGCCGCCGAGCTGCCCGATCCGGACGCGGATCCGGCCGATCCGGACCCGGATCCCAACGCCCCGGACGCGAGCGCGACGAAC
>JAKAAV010000388.1 GCA_021802185.1 Chloroflexota bacterium
GCGATGCCGTGGCGGCAGAACGCGAGCGCGAATCCGGGGCGGCTGAACAGGCCGCGGTGGAGCAGTCGGCCGTCGAGGCCGCAGAGGGGGGAACGCGCGCATGACGCGTCGGGTGGTCCCGGGCCGATCCGCGGCCCTCCGTGCGGCGCGGGAGACGACCTCGATGCTCGTTCCGATGGTCATCGAGACGTCGAGCCGGGGTGAGCGTGCCTACGACATCTACAGCCGGCTGCTGCGCGACCGCATCGTGTTCCTCGGCGACGCCATCGAGGACCACATCGCGAACCTCATCATCGCCCAGCTGCTGTTCCTCGAGTCCGAGGACCCGGAGAAGGACATCAACCTGTACGTGAACTCGCCGGGCGGCGTGATCACGGCCGGGCTCGCGATCTACGACACGATGCAGTACCTGCGCGCACCCGTCAGCACGATGTGCGTCGGCATGGCGGCGAGCATGGCCGCGGTGCTGCTCGCGGCCGGCGAGAAGGGCAAGCGCTACGCGCTGCCCCACAGCCGGATCATGATCCACCAGGGATCGGGCGGGTTCCGGGGCAATACGCCCGACGTCTTCATCCAGGTCAAGGAGATGGAGCAGCTGGTCAACACGAACCACGAGATCCTCGCGCGCCACACGGGCCAGCCGGTCGAGAAGATCATCCGCGACACCGAACGGGACTATTTCATGTCTCCACAGGCCGCCAAGGACTACGGCATCATCGACGAGGTGTACGCGGTGCGGGGTGATTCCCTCATCGCGCAGGCGCGCGACCACGAGCAGCGGCCCGAACTGACCGGCTCGACTGGCGCACAATCTGCTGGTCCGGAACCCCAGGCGCAGTGATCCGGGCGATCCTCCGCAGGGAGTAGTTGCGATGCCCACGCCCCCCGGCAAGAGCACGAAGGTTCCGTACCGCTGCAGCTTCTGCGGGAAGAGCCAGGACCAGGTTCGCAAGCTCATCGCGGGCCAGGGCGTCTACATCTGCGACGAGTGCATCAACCTCTGCCAGGAGATCATCGAGGAGGAGCTCCTCGAGTCTCCGCGCGTCAAGCAGCAGCCGGCCAAGCTGCCGACGCCGAACCAGATCAAGGCCTCGCTCGACCAGTACGTGATCAGCCAGGAGCGCGCCAAGCGGGTCCTGTCGGTCGCGGTCTACAACCACTACAAGCGGGTCAATGCGGGCCACCAGGTCGACGACGTCGAGCTCCAGAAGTCGAACGTCCTGATGGTCGGCCCGACGGGCTCCGGCAAGACGCTGCTCGCCCAGACCCTGGCGAAGATCCTCGACGTGCCGTTCTGCATCGCCGACGCGACCTCGCTCACCGAGGCCGGCTACGTGGGCGAGGACGTCGAGAACATCCTCCTGCGCCTCATCCAGGCCGCCGACTTCGACGTCCAGCGGGCGCAGCGCGGGATCATCTACATCGACGAGATCGACAAGATCGCGCGCAAGGCCGACAACCCGTCGATCACCCGGGACGTCTCCGGCGAGGGCGTGCAGCAGGCCCTGCTGAAGATCCTCGAGGGGACGGTCGCGAGCGTGCCGCCCCAGGGCGGGCGGAAGCACCCCCACCAGGACTTCATCCAGATCGACACGACGAACATCCTGTTCATCTGCGGCGGGGCGTTCGAGGGGCTCGAGAAGATCGTCGAGGAGCGCGTCGGGCGCCGGTCGATCGGGTTCGGGTCCGAGGCGCACATGTCGAAGACCGAGCGCGAGAAGATCCTCGAGCGGCTGATGCCGGAGGACCTGCTGAAGTTCGGCCTGATCCCGGAGTTCGTCGGCCGGCTGCCGGTCATCGTGACGCTCGCGCCGCTCACGCTCGGCGACCTCGTGCGCGTTGCGAAGGAGCCGAAGAACGCGGTCACGCGGCAGTACCAGAAGTTCCTGTCGCTCGACAAGGTCGAGCTGACGTTCACGCCGGGAGCGCTCGAGGCGGCGGCGGAGCTGGCGATCGAACGCAAGACGGGGGCTCGCGCGCTGCGCTCGATCGTCGAGGAGGCGCTGCTCGACGTGATGTTCGACATCCCGGAGCGCAACGACATCCGCAAGTGCATCATCACGGCCGAGACGATCCGGGGGCGGCGGCCGCCGTTCCTGCTGACCCAGGCGCAGGTCGACAAGGGCGTCGACGAGACGAACTACCAGGACCTGTCCGAGGGCGCCAGCGCGTAGGCGGGTCGCGCGCAGGCGGGCGAGCGCACAAGCGGGGGAGCGCGCAGGCGGGCGAGCGCGCAGGCGGGGGAGCAGCGTAGGCGGGTGCCCGCGTAGACGGGCGAGCGCGTAGGCGACGGACGGCCCGGGCCGCCCTGCTCGCGGGTTCCCCGGGATCGCCCTCGGCGCGCGCGCCTCGCCGCGGTTCGTCGGCGTTTTCTGCCGTTCGACCACGAAGCGGACATCCGGCAGCATCGGAGGCCGCCTTTCCTGCAGTTTGCCTTCCAGCAGAACGTTATGTCGTTTCCGCTGCGCCCGGTTGCCCCGGGGAGCCGACCGCAGCCCCGCCGCGAGGCGAGTGGCGCGCTCCGCCGTGCGGCCTCGCTGCGTGTCGGAACCGTTGACGGACCTGATGAGTGCGCCATCGGTCGTCTGGATCGGCCATAACGTTCCGTACGGAGTCAAACTGCAGGATCCGTCCAGCCGCAATCTGGCGGCACGCGAACGCAGCCGCCCGAGCCGCCCGCGACTGTTTCGTGCAGACGGCGACGCGGCGGCGAAGACGAGGAGGCAGGAATCGAGGACGAAGCCGGCGGGCGGCGCGGCTCCTGTACGATTGCCGGGTGCGGAGCGGCGGACGCAGGAAACCAGCCGCGCAAACGTTCAGGTGGTGCCGCGGCCCCGTTCGTCCGCTGGACGAGCGGGGTTCGTTGCGTCCG
>JAKAAV010000389.1 GCA_021802185.1 Chloroflexota bacterium
AGGACCGTCTGACCGGGTCGCGCCGCTACGTCTACCACGGGAACGACGGCACGAGCATGCCCTGGAACGACACGGCCCAGCTCGACTACCTGAAGCCCGAGGTCCGCGAGGCCGTCATCCGGACGATCCTGTCCGTCGCGCGGCGGTTCCCGGTCATCCGCTTCGACGCCGCGATGACGCTCGCGAAGAAGCATTACCAGCGGCTGTGGTTCCCGGAACCGGGCACCGGCGGCGCGATCCCGTCGCGGGCGGAGCACGGCATGACCCGCGCGGAGTTCGACGCGCGCATGCCGGTCGAGTTCTGGCGCGAGGTGGTCGACCGGGTCGCGGCGGAGGCCCCCGACACGCTGCTGCTGGCCGAGGCGTTCTGGCTGATGGAGGGCTACTTCGTCCGGACGCTCGGGATGCACCGCGTCTACAACAGCGCGTTCATGAACATGCTGCGCGACGAGGAGAACGCGAACTACCGGAGCGTCATGCGCAACACGCTCGAGTTCGACCCGGAGATCCTCAAGCGCTACGTGAACTTCATGAACAACCCCGACGAGCGGACGGCGATCGACCAGTTCGGCACCGGCGACAAGTACTTCGGGGTCGCGACGCTGATGGCCACGATGCCCGGCCTGCCGATGTTCGGTCACGGACAGGTCGAGGGGTACGCGGAGCGCTACGGCATGGAGTTCCGGCGCGCGTACTGGGACGAGCGTCCGAACGAGTGGCTCGTCTCGCGCCACGAGCGCGAGATCTTCCCGCTGCTGCACCGCCGCCACCTCTTCGCCGAGGTGCGCGACTTCCTCCTGTACGACCTCGTCGATCCGGCCGGCAACGTCAACGAGGACGTGTTCGCCTACTCGAACCGGTCGGGCGGCGAGCGGTCGCTGGTCGTCTACCACAACCGGTACGCCGAGGCGCGCGGCTGGATCCGGGAGTCGGTCGGATACGCGGTCAGGGGGCCCGGCGAGGAACGGGCGCTCGTGCGCCGGACGCTCGGCGAGGGCCTCGGGCTCACGAACGACGACCGGCACTACCTGGTTTTCCGCGACCAGCGCACGGGGCTCGAGTACCTGCGCCCGAGCCGGGAGCTGTGCGAACGCGGCATGTACGTGGAGCTCGCGGCGTACCAGTGCCAGGTGTTCCTCGACCTGCGCGAGGTTCGCGACGACGTCGGGCTCTACGGTGAACTGGCGAGGCAGCTCGGCGGGGCGGGTGTGCCGAGCCTGGACGCCGCGCTTCGCGACCTCGCGCTCAAGCCCGTCCAGGACCCCGTGGCGGCCCTCGTGTCCGGCGACGTCCTGCGGCGGCTCCTCGCCGCTCGTCGCGACGCGTCCGAGGGCGGGCACGAGCCCATCCCCCAGGCGCTGTTCGACGAGGTCGAGACACGCGAGCGGTTCGCGCTCGAGGCCGCGGCCCGCATCGCGGGCGGCTGGGAGGACCCGGGCGGTGTGGCGATCGAGGCGCGGCGTGCGGTCGAGGTGGTCCTCGGGCTCCCCGGGCTGCCGGCCGGGGACGGCACGGACGCGGGCGGCGCGGCCGCGACGAGGCCGCCTGGAACGGATTCGGACGCCGACGGCGAGGGCGAGGCGAGCGAGGCGGCTGGCCCCCCGCTCGCCGTTCGTGACACCTTCCTCGCCGCGGCGTCCCGTCTTCGCGAGGATTTCCCCGACGACCTTCCGACCTGGTCGGTGCTGCTCGACTGGGCGCTGCTGTCGCCGCTTGGGCGGGTGTCCGGCCCGATCGGCGCCGGCGCACGGAGCCGAGCCTGGCTCGACGAGTGGAATCTCTCGCCCCAGGTCGCGGGCGGTCTCCGCGACCTGGGGCTCGACGAGCCGGCGATCGGACGGGCGATCGACACGCTCCGGGTCGTCCTGGGGCTGCCGGACGAGGCGTCGATGAAGGCGCTCCTCGAGACGGCGAGCCTGGCGGCGCCCGGGGGTGACGCGCGGAACGCGGGAGAGGCGGCGCCGCCGGCCGAGGCGGGCGCGCCCCCCGACGGGCGCGCCGGCCTCGAGCACGAGGTCGGGGAACCAATCCCCGCGGAGACGGCGGAGACCGCGCCTGCAACGCCTGCCGTGGATCGCGTGCGACGGCGGCGGGACGAGCCGATCGACGCCGTGCGCGGCGTGGTGCGCGTGCGCGCCCGCGCGTGGGTGAGCGACCCCGCGTGCGTGCGCTACCTCGGCGTTCACCAGTACGGCGGCGTGACGTGGTACGACCGCGACGCCTTCGACCGGCTCGTCCGCTGGGCATTCCTGCTCGACCTCGTGACCCTGCGCGTCCGGGTACCGTCCGACGCCGCGTTCGTTGCCGGCGTCGCGGCCGCGTACCGGGTCGCGCTCGACCTCGACGCGCTCAGCGATCGGGCGGGCTACCAGGTGCAACGGCTGATCGAGGCAGCGGAAGGCTGACCCGGGCCGGAGCCCGCGCTCGGCCAGCGGCCCCCGGCCGGACGCGCGGCGCGCGAGCGCTCCCGGATCCGGGCTTCAGCCGCCCGGCGCCGGCGTCGGCGTTGGTCTGGGCGTCCGCTTCGGGGCCGGTGTCGCGCTCGGGGTGGGCGCAGGCGTCGGGGTGGGCCGCGGGGCGGGACTGGAGCCGGCGGTCGGCGGCGCGGGAGAGGACGTCGGCGGCGGCCCGACGACGGACGGCCCGGTCGGGGCGGCGAATCCGCCGTAGACCGCGCAGGACGAGCTGACGGGCGGCAGCAGCCAGTTCATGCTGCTCCACGGGAACGTCTCCTCGCCGTTGTACCCGCCGTGGTTCTCCTCGCCCTGCCGGGCCTTCTGAACCCAGGCGTCGATGTACGGCTGCCACGCCGGGTCCGGCGCGCGAGCCACGATCCCGGTCTCGGGGATCCCGATGGTGCACCTCGA
>JAKAAV010000390.1 GCA_021802185.1 Chloroflexota bacterium
GCGGCCGGCACGCGTCAGGCGCACGCGGCGCGGCTGACGCCGGCAGGAGGCTCCGCGGGTCAGCTCCGAACCTGTCCGGCCTTTCGTGCGCGCACGTACACGCTCGGGCCGGGCGTGACCGAACCGAGCGGTCCCTGCAGCGGGCGCTCGAGGGCCGCGAGCCACCCCGAGGGCACCCGTCCGCGCAGGATCGGCAGCCGGAACAGCGAGACCGCTCGCGTCGCCTCGACGCGCAGCCCGGCGTGCCGGAGCATCCGGCGGATCTCGAGCGGGTGCCGGTCGAAATGCAGCGGCAGGTACTCGTGCGGCTCGGTCGTGAACGGGGACCATGACTGGCGCCGCAGCGCGCGCCTGATGACGGCCTTGAGGTTGCGCTTGTTCGCGAACTCGAGGACCAGCACGCCACCGGGCCGCAGAACTCGGGAGAACTCCGCGAACACCGCCTCGGGGTGCTCGAGGTGGTGCACGACGCGCACGCAGACGACCGCGTCGAACGTGGCGTCGGGGAAGGGCAGCGAGTACGCGTCGCCCTGCTCCACGCGCACCTGCGGGTCGTTCCGGAACTCCTCGCGAGCCGCCTCGACGTGGGCCGGCGACGCGTCGAACAGCACGATCTCGCGGAACCCCCGGTACTCGTCCGCGAGGCGCCCGTAGCCGGCACCGACCTCGATCAGCCGCTCCCCCATGACCGGCAGCAGTGCCCGGATCGCGACACGATCGCAGCGGTCCTCGTAGTCGCGCGCCGCCCAGAACACGTCCCGGTAGCGCAGGTCGTCGTAGCGCGGGATCTCGTGCTCCGGCGCGAGTTCGCCGTCCCCATCCGCCCGACCGGCAGCGTCCGGTCCCGTCATCGCAGCCGGGTCGGTCACATCGGTCGACCCCTCGGTCGCAGTCGGAAGCCCGGTCGTCTCGTCGGTCGTCATGTCGGCCGGATTGTACCGGCGCGTACCGGTCGTCCTGCCCGGGCCGCGCCTCGACCGGACGAACGCGAGATCGGCCAACGCGGGCGCCACATGGCCGCCTCCGGTACGCTCCGCGCGATGCCACTCGCCCTCCCCCTCGACGCGCACCTCCATACCGACCTGTCTCCCGACGCTGCAGTCCCGCTCGACGCGTACGCGGCGCTCGCTCGCGACCGCGAAATCGCGGAGATCGCGGTGACGGACCACATCGACTTCGTGGCGGGCGAGCCGGCTTACCGCTTTGCCGACTACGAGCGGCGGCTCCGTATGGTCCGCAACGCGGCCGAGCGCTGGGCCGGCGAGCCGGCGATCCGGCTGGGACTCGAGGTGACGTACGAACACGCCGTCGAGGGCGTCATCGCGGAGTACCTGCGCGAGCACGCGTACGACTACGTCATCGGGTCGGTGCACATGAGCAGTCGCGGGCCGTTCCGCAACGCGGACACCGCCGCGGCGTGGTGCGCGGGAAAGACGCCGCGCGAGGCCACCGCGTTCTACTTCGACGAGGTGGAGCACGCCATTCGCAGCGGCCTGTTCGACACGATCGGGCACCTGGACTTCGTCAAGCGGTATGTCCAGCCGCACCTCGGCCCCTTCGAGCACGAGCCGCACGCCGACACCTACGATCGCCTGCTGCGCGCGCTCATCGACAGCGGCACTGCGCTCGAGGTGAACGCGTCGGGGTTGCGACAGGAGCCGGGAGAACCGTATCCCGGGCCGGTCGTGGTCGAGCGCTTTCGCGAGCTCGGGGGCGAGCGTATCGTCGCCGGCAGCGACGCCCACCGGATCGAGCAGTTCGCGTTCGGCCTGCCGGACGTGTACCGTGCGATCGGCGAGGCGGGATTCCGCGAGCTGACGTTCCGGCGAGGGGGTACGGGCACCCACGGCCGAACGGCCGACCGCGTCGCGATCGAGTTGTCCCGCGAGCTGGTGGCCGAGCTGGTCGGAGGGGAAACGTGAGCCTGGGGGACATCGTGAGCCTGGGGGGCCGGGTTCCGACGCCGCCGGAGGTGGCGACGTTGCGGCTGACGGTCGCGGGGTCGGCCGCGGCGTGGAGCCGCGAGCCCGGGCACGCGTCGTCGTCGTACCTCCTGGAGCTCGGGCGGCGCGCCATCGTGCTCGACCTCGGCCAGGGGGCGTTCTCGGCGCTCTCGGCGTTCCGGGATCCCGCGCGCCTCGACGCCGTGCTGGTCTCGCACCTGCACCCCGATCACTGCATCGACCTCGTCCCGCTCCGGCACTACCTCCGGTTCGGGTGCATCCCGGCTCGCTCGCTGATGCTCCACGCGCCGGCCGATCTGCCCGCGCGCATCGACGCGCTGACGGGCCAGCCGGACTTCCTGGGCGAGCTCGTCGGGCCACCGCTCGAGGGCGGCGACTTCGAGGTCGCCGGGTTCGCGGTCGCGGTCGCGCCCGTGCTGCACGTCGGGCCGAGCTACGCGTTCCGCGTGGCGCCGGCCGCATCTCCGGATGCGCCCGGGCTCGTCTACTCGGGCGACGTCGGCCGGGTGGAGGACGTCCTGCCGCTGATCCGCGAGGGCGACACGCTGCTGATCGAGGCGTCGTTCGCGGACGGACCGATCGAGGAAGGCCCGAACCACCTGAACGCGCAGGAGGCTGCGCGCGCGGCGGTCGAAGGCCGGGCGAGCCGCCTGATCCTGACGCACATCCTCGACGGCTACGACCGGACGGCCGCGCTCGAGGCGGCCCGGCGGGTGTTCCCGGGCGAGTCGCTCCTCGCGGAACCGGGGTTGCGCGTCGAGTTCTGAGGTCCTGCCGGGCCCGCTGTCCGTCCGCGTTCACGCCCGACCAAGGCCGCTCACCCGGCCCAGTCGAGTCCCCACCGGAACAGGGTCGAGTGCGCGCGAAGACCCGGACCGCCCGACCGATCTCCGGATAGACGA
>JAKAAV010000391.1 GCA_021802185.1 Chloroflexota bacterium
AGCCGCCGGATGTCCCCCCGGCCCGGAACTCCTCGACGCCCATCGAGTGAGCGGATTCCCGCACCGCAGGCACATCCACGCCGCGTCGGGATCGGCTTCCGGTTCGTGCACGCGTGTTTCCGCCTGCCTTCAGATCCGGTCGAAGCGCGCCTGGAAGAACCGCAGGTACTTCGGCTCGTACGTCATGCGCAGCCCGCGAACCTGGTCGCGCTTCGCGTACAGCTCGGCGACCGACTCCCACGTCACGTCCATGTGCGCCTGCGTGTAGACGCGCCGCGGCAGCGTCAGCCGCACGAGCTCGAGCTTCGGGTAGTTGTGGTCGCCGGTCTTCGGGTTCCGTCCGGCGGAGACGACGCCGCGCTCCATCGACCGCACGCCGGAGTCCATGTACAGCTCCGCCGCGAGCGTCTGCGCCGGGAACTCGTCCTGCGGGATCTGGGGGTAGAACCGCTTCGCGTCGAGGAAGATCGCGTGCCCGCCGATCGGCAGCACGATCGGGACGTCCTCGTCGATCAGGTGCCGGCCGAGGTACTCGACCTGCCCGATCCGGGCGCGGATGTGATCCTCCCGGACGGACTCCTCGATGCCCCGGGCCATCGCTTCCATGTCGCGGCCGGCCATGCCGCCGTACGTATGGAGCCCCTCGTAGACCACGACCAGGTTGCGGGCCTCGTCGAAGAGCTCGTCGTCGTTCATCGCCAGCCAGCCGCCGATGTTGACGAGCGCGTCCTTCTTGCCGCTCATCGTGCAGCCGTCGGTCAGCGCGCAGAACTCGAGCAGGATCTCCGCGACGGATCGCTCGGAGAAGCCCGGCTCGCGGACCTTGATGAAGTACGCGTTCTCGACGGCACGCGTCGCGTCGAGGATCACGCGGATCCCCTTCGAGCGGCAGTACTCGCTGACCGCCCGCATGTTCTCCATCGAGATCGGCTGGCCGCCCGCCATGTTCACCGTTGCGGCGACCGAGACGTACGGGATGCGATCGGCACCCACCTCGTCGACAAGCCGCTGCAGCTTGCCGAGGTCGACATTGCCCTTGAACGGGTGCGTCGACGTCGGGTCGTGCGCCTCCTCGACGATCACGTCGTGGAACGTGCCGCCCGCGAGCTCCTGGTGGAGCCGCGTCGTCGTGAAGTACATGTTCCCCGGCACGTGGTCGCCGGCCTTCACGAGGATCTGGCTGAGGATGTGCTCCGCGCCGCGACCCTGGTGGGTCGGGACGAGATGCCGGTAGCCGTAGTAGGTCCGGACGGCGTCCTCGAGGTGGTAGAAGTTGCGGCTCCCGGCGTACGCCTCGTCGCCGAGCATCATGCCGGCCCACTGGTAGTCCGACATCGCGGACGTCCCGGAGTCGGTCAGCAGGTCGATGAAGACGTCGTCACTGCGAAGCAGGAACGTGTTGTGGCCGGCATCGGCCATCGCCTTCGCGCGCTCGGCGCGGCTCAACAGGTGGATCGGCTCGACCACCTTGATCCGGAACGGCTCCGCCCACGACCGGTGCCGCGGCATCCGGCGACCCCCAGGTCGGGGCTCGAGCATCGGATCGACGGAATCGGTGGTGGCCACGGGTGACCTCCTGCGGATCCCGGCGCGCGCGCGCCGACGTCCGGCATCGTAGCGCGTGCGGATGCGCGGACCCTCAGCGCGATGGCCCCGGCTCGACCTGCCGTTCGAGCTGCTCGCCCAGCTCCTCGGTGCGCCGGAACGCCGCCCAGACCGCCTCGGACAGGACCGTCCGCAGCCGCCCCGACTCGAGCTCGTGGAGCGCCGCGGCGCTCGTCCCGCCCGGTGACGTGACCATGTTCCGAAGCTCGGCCGGGTGCATCCCGCTCGACTTCGCGAACAGCGTGCTGCCCTCGAGCGTCTCGATGACGAGGTCGTGCGCGATATGGCGTGGGAAGCCGAGATGGACGGCGGCGTCGATCAGCGCCTCCATGACGAGGAACACGTAGGTCGGCCCGGTGCCGCTGACCGCGGTCGCCATGGCGACCATCCGCTCGTCGTCGACGGAGAGCTCGGCGCCGAGCGCGGCCAGGAGCGTCGACGCCTGCTCGCGCTGCTCCGGCGTGACCTCCGGCGTCGCGTACCAGACCGTCATCCCCTTGCCGAGCCGTGCGGGGGTGTTCGGCATGCTCCGAACGATCTCCCGGTGACGCAGCACGGTCGACAGGGCCGTGGTCGTGGCACCCGCGATGATGCTGATGACGAGCTGACCGTCCCGCAGGCTGCCGCCGAGCTCGCGTCCGACACGGGCGAGCATCTGCGGCTTGATGCCGAGCACGACGACGTCCGCGCCCGAGATCGCCTCGAGGTTCGACGCGCACACTCGGATCCCATAGTCGCGCTCGAGCTGCGAGCGCCGATCCGGACGCGGATGACTCGCAACGATCTGCGACGGCTCGACCTGCTGCCCGCGCAGGAGGCCGGCGATCATCGCCTCCGCCATGACGCCCGAGCCAACCGTGGCGATGGTGCGGTTCACGAGTGGTGACATCGGCGGCAGTATCGCAGATCGCGGACGGGGTCAGGAGTCGGGCAGCGGGATCCACGCCTCGGTCGGGGCCTCGTCGACGAACCCGCCGGGGTCGAACAGCTCGGCAAGCATGGCGATTCCCTCGATCACGCGGGGACCGGGCCGGCTGAAGTACGAGCGGGCGTCGAGTGCGAACACCTCCCCGTGGCGGACCGCGCGCAGCTCGTGCCAGCCCTCGGGCCGCCGGACGTGCTCCCAGGCATCGGCCGTCTCGCGAGCGTCGAGGCCGCACGGGACGAGCAGGATCTGCTCCGGATCGACCTCAGCGACGGCTTCCCACGTCGTCGGCAGCGACCGGTCTCCCTCGGCGGCCAGCACGTCCCA
>JAKAAV010000392.1 GCA_021802185.1 Chloroflexota bacterium
GCGCGGCGCCCGGATGGGCGCCGCGTTCGCGTTTCGGGCGGTTAGCTCAGCTGGTCAGAGCGCCTCGCCTACACCGAGGATGCCGGGGGTTCGAATCCCTCACCGCCCACCACCTCCCGAGGAGCGCATCGACGCGGCCGCCGGGTCGCTCGTCCCCGCACGTCCGCCTCCGTCCCATCCCGCGATCGGATGGTCGCCGTGCGCGACGGGGCCGAGCGACCCGCATCCGGACCGGTAGACTGCAGGCAGCCGGGGCACGCGCCATGCCGGTCCCGTCGCTGGAGGGATGCTCGTGGATCCCGTGACCATCATCGTGCTGGTCGTCCTCGTCGTGATCGTCGGCGGGGGCGTCCTGCTCTACAACGGGCTCGTTCAGAACCGGATCCGGGTCGACGAAGCCTGGGCGCAGATCGACGTGCAGCTCAAGCGCCGCCACGACCTCGTGCCGAACCTCGTCAACGCCGTGAAGGGCTACATGCAGTTCGAGCAGCAGGTGCTGCAGAACGTGACGCAGGCCCGCGCGAACGCGGTTGCGGCAGGCGGACGGGGACCGGCAGCACAGGCCGCCGCGGAGAACCAGCTGACCCAGACGCTGCGCTCGCTGTTCGCGGTCGTCGAGAACTACCCCGATCTCAAGGCGAACCAGAACGTGCTCGCGCTGCAGGAGCAGCTGACCACGACCGAGAACCAGATCGCCTTCGCCCGACAGAACTACAACGCGAGCGTGCTCGCCTACAACACCTCGATCGCCACCGTGCCGGGTAACCTCCTCGCCGGGCCGTTCGGGTTCACCCGCCGCGAGTTCTTCGAGGCGGAACCGGAGGCGCAGCAGGTTCCCCAGGTCGACCTCACCCTGAGCTGACATGGCGTCCGTTCCGCAGGCGACCTTCTACAGCGAGCAGTCCGCGAACCGCAGGAACTCCGTTCTGCTCGCGGTGGTCGTCCTCGTCGTCCTGGCTGCGCTCGGTTTCGCGATCGGCTACGGCGTGAGCGGCAGCGCCGGCGCGGCGTACGTCGTCGTGCTGGGCGCGGTGTTCCTGTCGCTGCTGCTCACGGCCGGCTCGTACTTCGCGGGCGACTCGCTGGTGCTCGGCGCCTCGCATGCGCGCCAGCTCTCCCCCGACCAGGCACCGCAGCTGTTCAACGTCGTCCAGGAGATGGCGATCGCTGGCAACGTCCCGATGCCGCGCGTCTACGTCATCGAGGACACGGCCCCCAACGCGTTCGCGACCGGGCGCGACCCGGCTCACGCCTCGATCGCGGTGACGACCGGGCTGCTGCAGAAGCTCGACCGGGAGGAGCTCCAGGGCGTGATCGGGCACGAGATGTCGCACGTCATGAACTACGACATCCGGTTCACGCTGCTGGTCGCCGTGCTCGTCGGCAGCATCGCGCTGCTCGCCGACTTCTTCCTGCAGTTCACGTTCTGGGGTGGCGGCCCGCGGCGCGGCAGCAACCGGGAGGGCGGGGGAGCGCTCCAGGTGATCCTGTTCGTGGTCGCCATCGTGCTCGCGATCCTGGCCCCGATCTTCGCGCGCATGGTCCAGCTCGCGGTGAGCCGGCAGCGCGAGTACCTGGCCGACGCGTCGAGCGTCGCGCTGACACGGAACCCGGCCGGACTGGAGCGCGCGCTGGCCACGATCGCGTCCGACCAGGAGGTGCTGGAGGTGGCCAACCGGGCCACGCAGCACCTGTACATCGTCAACCCGATCAAGAAGTTCGAGGCCCGGTCACGCGGACTGTTCTCGACGCATCCGCCGATCGTCGACCGGATCAACCGACTGCGGCAGCTGACCGGCGACCCGCCCCTCGATCCGGCCGCGATCCAGCAGCTGCGCGGGCTCGACTGACGGGGTCAGCCGGCGGATGACGGGCCGGGCTTCCCGTGGCATTCGGCACGTTCTCCGAGCGTCGATCCCGATGGACGCGTCGGCGTTCGAGAGGCGCCCGGAGTCCCCGAGCCCGCGCCCGCGCGGCGACGCGCGGCTTCCATGCCGTCGCGTCGTTGTGCTACCCTTTCGGCCGCCGAGGGCGTGGCTTCCCGAAGCGCAGCGGGCCGAGATAGCTCAGTTGGTAGAGCACGCGACTGAAAATCGCGGTGTCGCCAGTTCGATCCTGGCTCTCGGCACCAAACGAGCCCGGCTGGCCGGGCGGCGATCGGGCGGAAGTGGCTCAGTTGGTAGAGCATCACCTTGCCAAGGTGAGGGTCGCGGGTTCGAGTCCCGTCTTCCGCTCCACTCTCTTCCCTCGACGACCGGCTCTCGAAGGCCGCTGGCCCTTCGTCTAGTGGTAGGACAGCGGACTTTGGATCCGTGAACCGAGGTTCGAATCCTCGAGGGCCAGCCAGCGATCCGGCTGGCAACCGGCGCGCCGAGGCGACGTACCCAAGTGGTTAAGGGGGAGGTCTGCAAAACCTCTATTCACCGGTTCGAATCCGGTCGTCGCCTCCACTTTCTGGATCAGATGTAGTGGTTTGGTCGTAGTCTGGTCTTGTTGCGGTAGCAACGCGGTAGCAACAGGCGTACAATCCCGGACAGACGCGACGGCCCCCGGCTAGGGACCGGAGGCCGTCAAGGTCGCGTCCTGTCACGAGGAACGCTACCGATGCCGAAGTCTACCGCCACCCCAGCCCGCCGGAGATCACCGGGCGAGGGCTCCGTCTACCACACGGACGATGGTCGCTGGCGCGGCGCACTGACCTGGACCGAGCCGGACGGCAGGCGTCGCCGTCGCGTCGTGTCGGGTCGGACCTCCGAGCAAGCCCGCGACAGGCTCGACGACCTGCGCCGGGAGCTCCGGATCGGGACCATCGCGCCGTCCGGACGGAGGCTGACGGTAGGGGACTACCTCTCGCAA
>JAKAAV010000393.1 GCA_021802185.1 Chloroflexota bacterium
CTCCGTGCTGCTCCTCGAGGCGGAGCCGGTCGTCGGTGGCGGCACGCGGTCCGAGGAGCTGACGCTGCCGGGGTTCGTGCACGACGTGTGCAGCGCGGTCCACCCGCTGGGCGTCTCGTCGCCGTTCTTCGCGACGCTGCCGCTCGCGCGCCACGGCCTGCGCTGGATCCAGCCGCCGATCGCGCTCGGCCATCCGCTCGACGACGGCTCGGTCGTGCTCGTCGGGCGCGACGTCGACGCGACGGCTGCCTCGCTCGGCCCCGACGCGGCCGCGTACCGCGACCTGATCGCGCCGCTCGTGCGTGACTGGCACGCGGTGATCCCCGACGTGCTCGCGCCGTTCCACGTGCCGCCGGACCTCGGCCGGCTCGTGCGGCTCGCCCGGTTCGGGACACGTGCCATCCAGCCGGCACGATGGCTCGTCCGGCGGTTCGAGCGCCCGCAGGCGCGTGCCGTGTTCGCGGGTTGCGCCGCGCACTCGATGCTTCGGCTCGGCGCGCCCGTGACCGGCGCGTACGGCCTCCTCTTCCTCGCCTCGGCGCACGCGGTCGGCTGGCCGGTCGCGGAGGGCGGATCGGGCCGGATCGGTGGGGCACTCGCGGGCGAGCTCGCCGCGCTCGGCGGAGAGATCGCGACCGGACGCCGGGTCGAGACGATCGACGCTCTGCCGCCGCACCATGCCGCGCTGTTCGACGTCACCCCCCGCCAGCTGCTCCGGATCGCGGGGCCTCGCCTGACCGGCCTCTACCGCTCGGAGCTCGAGCGGTACCGGTACAACTCGGGCTCCTTCAAGCTCGACCTCGCGCTCGACGGGCCGGTGCCGTGGCGGAACCCCGAGCTGGTCGGGGCCGGGACCGTGCACGTCGGCGGGACGTTCGAGGAGATCGCCGGCGCGGAGGCGCTCGTCCGTCGCGGCCGGATCCCCGCCCGGCCGTTCGTGCTGGTCTCGCAGCAGAGCCTGTTCGATCCGACGCGCGCGCCGGCCGGCAAGCAGACGCTGTGGGCCTACTGTCACGTCCCGAACGGATCGGACGTCGACATGACCGAGCCGATCCTCCGGCAGATCGAGCGGTTCGCCCCCGGGTTCCGCGACCGGATCCTCGCGATCCACCGCATGTCGCCGGCGGACCTCGAGGCGCACGACGCGAACCTGGTCGGCGGGGACATCGGGGCCGGGCTGCAGGACATCGGCCAGCTCTTCACGCGACCCGCACCGCGTGTCGATCCGTACTCGACGCCCGACCCGGGGATCTGGATCTGCTCCGCGTCCACCCCCCCGGGACCGGGCGTGCACGGGATGTCCGGGCACCTCGCCGCGGCGTCGGCGCTGCGGCACGTCCTGCGCTGACGGTCGGGCCGGACACGCGGCCCGGCAAGGTGCCGCCCGGCGCCGCGTGCCCACCTCGGACGGCAGGGGACGTGCCGCCGCCGGGGGGCGCGTCCGGTCGCGTTCGGTCGCGTCCGGTCGCCAGGGGCGGCCTCGCCGCCGGGGTGCCCCGGACTCGTATAGTTGCCCCGGGTGAACGAGGATGTCGCTCCCGGGACCGGCCACGCGAAGGAGCCGGGCGTGGGCGCGCTGTCCGTCCTCACCGCCTACTACCTCGGGCTGTCGGTCACGTGGGGCGCGCTCACGACGATCGTCCTCCCGCGCCTCGTGGAGCAGCTCGTCCCGGCCGCGGTCAAGACCTCGGCGCTGTCCCTGATCGCCGGCCTGCAGGCCGTCGTCGCGATCCTCGTGCAGCCCGTCTCCGGGGCCGCGAGCGACCGGCTCGTGACGCCGTGGGGGCGGCGCCGCCCGCTCATGGTCGTCGGGGTGGCGGTCCAGCTGGTGCTGCTCGTCGTCCTCGCGACGCGGCACTCGTACGTCGGGATCCTCGTCGTGATGCTCTGCATCGAGCTCGCGTCGAACACGGCGCAGGGCCCGTACCAGGGGCTCCTGCCCGACATGGTGCCGCGCGGCCGCCGGGGGCTCGCCTCGGGCTTCCTCGGCGGCGCGCAGATGGCGGGGCAGGTCATCGGGGTCGCCGTGGCGGGTGTCCTCGCGGCCAGCGGGCGTGTCGAGCTCGCGGTGCTGTTCGCGATGGTCAGCCTCGGCGCGGGCACGTTCGTCACGCTCGTCGGCGTGCCCGAGCGCGACGGCCGATCGAGCCCGTCCACCGGCGCGCAGTCGAGCCTGCGGCGGCGGGCCGCGGTCGTCTCCACCGTCGTCTCCGCGCTCGTCGACCTCTCGCGCTGGAGGCGGGCGTTCCGGGCGGTCGTCATCGACGTCTGGGGCCGCGACGTCCTGGAGCAGCGCGACTACCTGTGGTTGCTCGCCTCCCGGCTGCTGATCCTCATGGCGACCGGCACGCTCCAGCCGTTCGTCTACTACTACCTCGAGGACTCGATCGGGCTTGGCAGCCGTGCCGGCACGCTCGTCGCGCCGCTGGCAGGGGCGGTCGTGCTCGTGGCGCTGCTCGCTGCGATCCCCGGCGGCGCCCTCACGTCCCGCTGGGGCCGCGTCCGGACCGTCGAGTGGAGCGCGATCTCGGGCGCGATCGGCGCCGCCCTCTTCGCGTTCGCCACTTCCTATGCCGTGCTGTTCGCGATCGCGATCCCGTTCGGTGTCGCGATCGGGATCTTCCTCTCGGCCGACTGGGCGCTGCTCACCGACGTGGCACCGACCGGGGAGTCGGGCCGGTACCTCGGCCTGTCGAACACCGTGACGGCCGCCGCTGCAGTGCTCGCCGTCGCGATCGGCGGCCCCATCGCCGACATCGTCAACGGCTCGAGCTACGGCCTCGGCTACCGGGCCGTCTTCCTGCTCGCCGCGGTCGAGTTCGCGCTCGGGGCGATCGGCATGACGCGCGTC
>JAKAAV010000394.1 GCA_021802185.1 Chloroflexota bacterium
GCGCCGGACTCACCGGCTCCGGACGTCCGGCCCGCCGGACCTTTCCGGACGTCCGGCCCGCCGGACCTGGCCGACGCCTCGCCCGCGGACGATACGGCGGTGCGTCAACTCCGCCCAAGGCGGGTCTACGCCTCCGTGAACCGGTCCTCCTCGGCGACCCTGTCATCACCCGGATGCAGCTCGGGGTGCCGCAGCCGGAGCCAGTCGCGCAGCGCCCATGTCGACGTCCGGAAGGCGATCTCGCGCCACGGAATGGCCTCTGGCCGGAACGCGCGCACCTCGAGCGCCTCGGGGGTCGTTCGGATCTCGCCGCCGACGATCCGGGCCTCGAACGCCAGCACGACCACGGCGGCTTCGACGCGCGAGTACAGCCCCACGACCTCGCCGGGCTCGACGACCAGCCCGATCTCCTCGAGCGTCTCGCGCACGGCGCCCTCGTTGACGGTCTCGTCGATCTCGAGGAACCCGCCCGGCTGAGCCCATTGGCCGTACCCCGGCTCGAAGCCGCGTCGCAGCAGCACGACCTCGCCCCGCTCGGTCACGGGCAGCGTCGTCACGACGAGACGCGGGTTGACGTACTCGATGTGCCCGCACGACTCGCATGCGAGACGCTCGCGCTCCTCGCCCTCGATCGGGCCGAACCGAAGGGGCGCCCCGCAGACCGTGCAGTAGTTCAGGGTGGCCGCGAGCCAGTCGGGGATGCCGCCGTGACCCGCGTCGATCTGCTCCGCCATGTCGCCGGCCTCGTTCCGTTCCCGCTCGCGTGTCGGACGCCGCCCGAGTGTACGACGCGCTGCTACTCGCCCTGCGCCTTCGTGTACCCCGGCTCGCCGTCGAACGACTGCAGCCGCAGCGCCTCGGTCCAGCGGTGATGCTCGCCGATCCGGCCCAGCAGCGCCACCAGGTCGGCCTCGCTCGGCGCGTGCCCGTCACGCGCGACGAACCGCCCCCGGTACCACCGCACGTTGTCGGTCGCGAGCCCCGTCGACGGGTACACCTTCGTGCCCCGGCTCTCGAGCATCGCCAGCTGAAGCGCGTCGCCGGCCAGCGCCGCCAGTTCGTCCCCGAGCGCGTCGGGCGCCAGATCGCTCTCGACCATGACGTCCAGGCCCACGAGCACGCGCTCGATCCCCGCGTACCGGTCCGGACCGTACGTCCACTGCGGGCGCGGCTCGAGGCCGGAGTCGGTCACGCGGACGGACACCGGGACCGTCGACGGCTGGCGCCCCAGGTTCGCGATGACCTGGTCGGTGAACGCCGAGGTCGAGGCCGCGTGCTCCACGTCCCCGCCGGTCTGGCGCGCCAGGTCCTGGGTGACCGCGTGGCCCTCCTCGAGCGTCACGAGCACGGCCTGCTCGATCGCGTCGGCGGCCGCGGCCTGGTCGAGGTAGCGCAGCATCATGACCGACGAGAGGATCAGCGCCGTCGGGTTGATGACGTCCTTGCCGGCGTACTTCGGCGCCGAGCCGTGGACCGCCTCGAAGATCGCGATGCCGTCCCCGTAGTTGCCCGACGAGGCGAACCCGAGCCCGCCGACCAGCCCCGACGCGAGGTCGCTGATGATGTCGCCGTTCAGGTTCGTGGTGACGATCACGTCGAACTGGGTCGGGTTCTTGACCATCTGGTGGGCGACGTTGTCGATGATCAGGTGCTCGGCCTGGATCTCCGGGTACTCGGGCGCCATCTCCTCGAAGACGTGTTTGAACATGCCCTCGGTGAGCTTCATGATGTTGGCCTTCGTCGCGCACGTGACCTTGCCGCGCCCCTCCCGGCGCGCCAGCTCGAACGCGTAGCGGATGACCTTCTCCGACCCCTTGCGGGTGATGATCTTCAGCCCCTGCGCGACGTCGAGCGTCTCCATGTGCTCGATGCCGGCGTACAGGTCCTCGACGTTCTCGCGCACGACGATCATGTCGACGCCCTCGCCGCTGTAGCGGGTGGGCACCCCCGGCAGCTCGCGGGCCGGCCGGACGTTCGCGTACGTCTCGAACAGCTTGCGGAGCGTGACGTTCGCGCTCTTCTCGCCGAACCCGACGGGCGTCTCGAGAGGGCCCTTGAGGACGACGCGCGTTCGCTCGATCGACTCGCGCGTCTCGTGCGGCACGCCCGACGTGTCGCCGCGCTTGAAGACCTCCGCGCCCGCCTCGGCCTGCTCCCAGGCGATCGGGACGCCGGCCGCCTCGATGATCCGCTGCGCGGACCGCACGATCTCCGGGCCGACTCCGTCGCCCGGGATAAGGGTGACGGGGATCGCAGTCGGGGCGGCGCCCGCCTGCCTCGCCTGCGTGCTCGCGGACTCTCGCTCCATCCGGGCTGGCCTCCTCCTGCCGACTCGACCGTTCGACCGGATCGTACCGCCGCGGATCGCCGCGCCTTCGCCGGTCCCGCGCGGCGCAGGTCTGGCAGCGTCGCCGGTCCGCGCCGGTCGTCGGCTCTGGCCGGGTCTTCAGCCCCGGCGCCGTCGTCAGCAGCGCGCCGCCTACTCCTGTGTCGAGGGCTCCAGCACCCGGAGCCGCCGGCCGGCCAGGCCCGACACGGGTCGCGGCCCGCGCGGTTCGAGGCTCGCGGCCAGCACGCGAAGCCGCGCGATCGCGTCAGGATGCAGCGAGTAGTGGACCCACGTCCCCCGCCGCTCGGCCGTGACGACTCCGGCCTCGCGGAGCACCCGAAGGTGGTGCGAGACCGTCGGCTGCGAGATCGCGCTGCAGCAGGTCAGGTCACAGGCGCACACGTCGCCCTCGGTCGAGAGCTGCCGGACGATCGACAGGCGTACGGGGTCCGCGAGCGCCTGGAGCATGCGCACGGTCGGGTCGATGGAACGGGCCATGTCCCCACAGTAT
>JAKAAV010000395.1 GCA_021802185.1 Chloroflexota bacterium
GACCGGTACCTGTCGGCGCTGGCGACGACCTGACCGGCGCGCCGCGCGCCTGACCGTTGCGACGCCCCTACGAACCGCGTCCCACCCCGGTCGCAGCCGGCGACGAGGCCGACCGACCAGCGGCTCCGCCGTCCGGGCGATCGGTGTCTCCTCGCGCCTATCCGACCGGTTCCGGCGTCTCCACGTCGGCGTGCGCGAACCGTCCCTCCACGATCGTGGCGAGCACGCGACCCCGCAGGCGCCTGCCGAGCAGCGGCGAGTTCTTCCCCTTCGAGCGCAGCGCCTCCGGCGCCACGCCCCACGTGTCCGCCGTGTCGATCACGACGAGTGTCGCCGCCCTGCCCTCCGTCAGGCCGTGCACGAGTGGCGCGGCCGAGCCACCAGCCGCACCGCCCACCGCGGCACCGTCCAGGGCTGTGCCGGCCGCCGGTCCGAGCACCGTCGCCGGGCCGGTCGTCAGCGCCCGGATCGCGGCCGCCAGCGGCAGCAGGCCCGCCTCGACCCCGGCCTGCACGAGCCCCCACGCGGTCTCGATCCCGCTGATGCCCGGGAGCGCGTCTCCGAACTCGACGAGCTTGTCGACCTGCGTGTGCGGGGCGTGGTCGGTCGCGATCGCGTCGACCGTCCCGTCGGCCAGGCCGCCCCAGAGGGCCAGAGCGTCGGCCGGCGTCCGCAGGGGAGGGTTCACCCGCGTCGACTGGTCGAACGGGAGCGCCTCTGCCGGTCCTCCCGTCCACGGCTCGTCCCCGACCTCCCACGCGTACCGTCGATCGCCGGCCACCCAGCCCTCGTGGAGCGCGAGATGGTGCGGCGTCACGTCGCAGGTGACGGGCAGGCCCGCCGCCTTCGCGCGGCGCACGAGCTCGACTGAGCCCGCGGTCGACAGGTGCGTGAGGTGCAGGTGCGGCCGGGCGCTCGCCGGATACGACGCGACGACCTCGGCCAGGATCGCGAGGTCGCGCGCCACGGCGCTCTCCTCGCCCGCGGCCGGCCAGCCCTTCAACCCCAGGATCGTCGCGACCAGCCCCTCGTTCGCCTCGGCGCCCTTGACGAGCACCGGCTCCTCGGCGTGCTCGACGAGCATCCGCCCGAGCGACCCGGCGTACGCGACCGCGTTGCGGAACAGCGATGCGTCGGCGATCGGTGAACCGTCGTCGCTGAACCCGACGGCACCGGCGTCGGCCATCTCGCCCATGTGCGAGAGCGTCTCGCCCTTCCGGCCCGCGGTGATCGCGCCGTAGGGAAGCAGCCGAACCGGACTGCCCGTGCGAGCCGCGGCCTGGAGTTCGTCGAGGACGAGCCCGGCGGTGTCGATCGCGGGGGTCGTGTTGGCCATCGCGCAGACCGCGCCGAAGCCACCGTGTGCCGCCGCCGCGAGGCCCGATGCGATCGTCTCGGCGTCCTCCCGGCCCGGCTGGCGCAGGTGGACGTGGAGGTCGACGAACGCCGGAGCGACGAGGACGGACGGTCGGGCGTCCGACTCGCCCGCCTCGGATGGGTCGCCGGTGTTCCAGCCCGAAGGCTCGCCGTCGGCCCACTCGACCGCGACGAGGATCCCGTCCTCGACGCGGATGCTGCCGCGCCCCTCGCGGCCGGTCACGGGGTCGACCAGCCATGCGTCGTCCAGCTCGAACACCTCGGCGCGCTCGCCGACGAACGGGGTTTCAGCCACGCGTCCGGCCCTCCTCGATGGGTCCGCTGCCGGCGAGCAGGTAGAGCAGGGCCATGCGGATCGCCACGCCGTTGGCGACCTGGTCGGTGATCGTCGAGCGCTCGAAGTCCGCCAGCTCGGGCCCGATCTCCACGCCCTCGTTCATCGGCCCGGGATGCATGACGAGCGCGTCCTCGCGCGCCCAGCGCAGCGTTTCCGCGGTCAGCCCGTATCGCAGCGAGTACTCGCGCAGCGAGGGGAGGAGCCCGCCGGCCATGCGTTCCTGCTGGAGCCGGAGCGCCATCACCGCGTGCGCATCGGTCAGGGCCGCCCGCAGGTCGGTCGTCACCGTCAGCCGCCGGTCGTCCGGCATCGACGATGCCCATCGGTCGAACCCGCGCAGGAGGGTCGACGGGCCGCACAGCCAGACGTCGGCGCCCATCGTCGTGAGCGTCCAGACGTTCGATCGGGCGACGCGCGAGTGGAGGATGTCGCCGAGGATCACGATCTTGCGCCCGGCCACGCTCGCATGCGCAGTGCGAGCGTCCGGGTCGTCGCGGGTCCCATCGCCGCCGGCCGCATCGCCGCCGGTCGCACCGCCGCCGGCCGCGTGGCCGTCCGGGCCTCCGTTCGCGAGCCGCTCGCGCAGCGTGAACAGGTCGAGCAGCGCCTGCGTCGGGTGCGCGTGCCAGCCGTCGCCGCCGTTGAGCACGTGGCCCGAGAAGACCTGCGCCGCAAGGTACGGCGCGCCGGACCGGCCGTGCCGCATGACGATCATGTCGGCGCCGAGGGCCTCGATCGTCCGGATGGTGTCGACGAGCGACTCGCCCTTGACGACGCTGCTGCTGCTCGCGGCGATGTTGACGACGTCGGCCGAGAGGTTCTTCGCGGCGACCTCGAACGAGACGCGCGTCCGGGTCGAGGCCTCGTAGAAGAGGATCGTGACCTGGGTGCCGCGCAGCGTCGGCACCTTCGGGATCGGCCGGCCGAGGATCTCCTTCATCTCGTCGGCCGTCCGCATGACCAGGTCGATGTCGGCCGCCGAGAGACCGTCGACGTCGAGCAGGTGCCGGTGCGTCCAGGCGTGCTGGGACGGCGAGCCGTCGAGGGCCGCCTGCCCCGAGACGGCCGCCGCGGGCTCGGACGGGAGTGTCGTCGCCTGGAGCGGCTCCGTGATGGCGCTCATGCC
>JAKAAV010000396.1 GCA_021802185.1 Chloroflexota bacterium
GACGTCGACCGGGTAGCGGCTCGCGAAGCTGACGCGTTCCATGGTCTCAGCGCGGCTCCAGCCCTTCGCCACCGCCACCGCGACCGCGGCCTTCCACTCGAGCAGCATCGCTCGCTGTGTCGCGAGGTAGTCGAGCGTCGTGACGGGTCCATGGCCGGGCACCACGCAATCGACGTCCTCGAGCGCCCGGATCCGGTCCAGGGAGGCGATCCACTGGTCCACGTCCGACGACATGAGCCAGGTCGCGCAGTCCGAGAAGACCGTGTCGCCCGTGAACACCATCCGCTCCTCGGGGACATGGACGGCGATCTGGCCGGGCGTATGGCCGGGCGTGTGGAGCAGCCGGAACGTGCGGTCACCGACGTGCAGCGTCAGGTCGCCGGTGAACACGATCCCGTGCCGGTTCAGGTCGGCGTAGTAGGTCTCCCGGTTCGGGACGAGCGCGGCGCCATCCGGGTCGTCCGCCGGGATCGCCTCCATCGCGTACGCGAACGGATCGAGCTCGGGGAACACGACCATGAAGTTGTCGTGCACGCCCCGGTGGTGGACGACGGTTCCGGCGCCCTTGAACCAGTGGTTGCCGAAGATGTGGTCGACGTGGTGCTCGGTGTTGATCACGTACCGGATCGGCCCGTGCGACTCCGCCTCGCGCCGCATCTGCACCGCCTTGGTCGGCAGCTGGGGCGTGTCGATGACGACGACGCCGGCCGAGGTGGAGACGAAGCTCGGGTTGCACCCGCGAAGGCGGGTCTCGGTCCAGACGTTCGGGCTGAGCTGTTCCATCGGTGGCGCCTCTTCGTCGAGTGGTGGTCGGAACCGTGCTGTCCTTGTCGCGCCTGCCGGCTTGGGACCTGCCGCCGCGGAGCGCTTCGTCGTGCGGCCGCGGTTCGTCGTGCGGCCGCGGTTCGTCGTGCGGCCGCGCTTCGTCGTGCGGCCTGCGCCGCGGTCGTGCGCGCGGTGCCGTGCTACTGCGTCGCGGTCAGCCCGCCGTCGATCCCCAGGATCTGCCCGGTCACGAACGACGACGCGTCCGATGCGAAGAAGATGACGGCCCCGATGAGGTCGTCGGTGGTCCCGATGCGCCGGAGCGGGACGCGGTTGACGAGCCCGGACTTGAACTCGGGGTCCGCGAGCAGGGTCGCGACCTGCGGCGTGTCGACGAACGTCGGCGCGATCGCATTGACCGTGATCGCGTGCTTCGCGAACTCCGTGGCCCACTGCCGCGTGAGCGACGAGACGGCGCCCTTCGCGGCCACGTAGGCGGAGTAGCCGGCGTTGATACCGAGCGTGGCGCGCACGGAGCTGATGTTGATGACCCGCCCGCCGTGGCCCTCGCGGACCATCTCCCGGACGCCCGCCTGCGTTGCGATCAGCGTGCTCCGCAGGTTGATCTCCATGATCCAGTCCCACGCGTCGCGCGGGTACTCCTGCGCGTCGAACAGGACCTTGCCGGCGCCCCCGCCGACGGCATTGACGACGACGTCGAGCCGGCCGAACCGCTCGCGCGCGGCTGCGACGACCCGGTCGCCCTCCGCCTCGCGCGTGACGTCCGCGCCGAGCCCGATGGCCTGTCCGCCGGCCGCACGGATCCGGTCCGCGGTCTCCTTCGCGCGGGCCTCGTCCAGGTCGGCCGCGACGATGCTGGCGCCCACGGCCGCGAGCGCCTGCGAGAGCGCCGAGCCGATCGCCCCGCCGCCGCCCGAGACGAAGGCGACACGGCCGTCGAGCCGGAACGTGTCGAGTGGGTTCATGCGTGCCTCCGGGTGTGTGTCGAGGGGACGGGAGGGGACGGCGCCGCACGCGTGTCCGGAGCACCGGGCCCCGGCACTCGCGCGGCGCTCGACTCAGGCGTTGCCTGGGAAGACCAGGCTCAGCGGGTCACGGCGGCCCGGCTCCGGCCAGCGCACCGTGACCTCCTCCTGCTTCGTGAAGAACCGTCGGTCGTGAAGATCGCCGTGCCGTTGCTGCTCGGGGGCGCGGTCATGATGTCGCTCCTTGCACGTCTGCCGCGCGATCAGGCCGCGGCGATGTCCGGATTGGGCAGCACGATGTCGCGGACCCTGGACGTCAGGTCGTGGTACGCGCCGATGAACTGGCGAAGCGTGCGGACGGTGGCGCCGTAGCTGTCGAACTCCGAGGGCGGGAGGGCGCCGGGTTCGTACGCTCGCTGGAAGTCGGGGATGCGGCGGGAGAGCTCGTCGACGATGGCCGGTTCGACGGGCACGTCGATCCGGGCCACGGGGTCGATGCCGCTCGCGTTGTACCGGAGCTGCCAGGCGTGGGGCATCGTGAGCACGAGGTCGCCGCCGACGAACTCGGTCCAGTGGAGGACGTGCCGGAACGCGGCCACGAGGAGGCGCCCGCGGTAGTGGCGGTCGCGGAACAGCTCGTACGCCCGCTTGAACGCCGCGATCCCGGCCCAGTCGAGCACGCGCGGGTCGATCGCCAACTGGTCGCGCTCGACGATCGCCTTCATCCAGTCGTCGAGGCGGCCGACCATGAGCGTGACGACGGGGACGAGTCGCGCCGGATCTCCGCCGGCACCCTCGAAGCGGTCCAGCCCGCGCTCGAGCGCCTGGCCGACCGCGAGCGCCTGCGCGACGGTGAACGAGACCGTCGCGTTGACGTTCACGCCCCGGGCCGTCGCCTCCTCGATCGCGACGATCCCGGCGGCGGTCGCCGGGATCTTGACCTGCATGTTCGGAGCGAGGCCGGCGAAGTGGACCGCCTGGTCGACCATCCGCTCGACGTTCCGGTAGTTCTGCGGGTTCGTCTGGACCGACTGCCAGCCCTTCCGGCCGCCCGTGCGCGCGTGGATCGGGGCGAGCTCCGCGGCGCCC
>JAKAAV010000397.1 GCA_021802185.1 Chloroflexota bacterium
GGGCTGGGCGCGGTCCTGCTCGGCCGCGGTCGGCTCTTCCTGCGTGACTGGATCCCGTTCGTGGCGCTCTTCCTCGCCTACGAGCTCATGCGCGGGCTCGCGGACAACGTCGGGTTCGGCGTCCACGTGGATCACATGGTCGCCGCCGAGCGGCTCCTGACGTTCGGGAACGTCCCGACCGAGCTCCTGCAGCGCTGGCTGCACCCTGCGACCGGGACCGATCCATTCGCGATCCTCGCGACGATCGTCTACATGCTCCACTTCGCGCTGCCGCTGGTGACCGGGTTCATCCTGTGGGTCTGGCGGCGGGCGCACTACTTCGACTTCGTCGCCGCGCTCATCCTGCTCAGCCTGTGGGCGTTCGTGACGTTCGTGGTGATGCCGACCGCCCCTCCGTGGTACGCAGCACAGGCGGGTGCGCTCAACGGACCGGACGGACGGCCACTGATCGCGTACCTCAAGCCGGGCGCCTTCGAGCAGCTGGCCGCCGCGCTCGGCTTCAACGGCCGCTACATCTACACGTACACGTTCTACGACGTGGGGCCGAACAGCGTGGCCGCGTGGCCGTCGCTCCACATGGGGTACGCGACGCTCTCGTTCCTGGTCCTCCGGCGCGCCTTCGGGAGGATCGGCTGGGCGGCGTTCGCGTATGCGCTGCTCGTGGCGTTCTCGATCATGTACACGGGCGATCACTGGCTCATCGACGTCATCGGCGGGGCGGCCTTCGCCTACGTCTCGTACTACGCGGTCGTCCACGGGCCGGCTCGGGTGAGGGGCTGGCTGGCGCAGATGCGAGACGACGGCGCCGCCGCATCCGCGACGGGCGGGCTGCGGAGGCTGCTCCGGGCGCCCGGCGAGGCGATCGTGTGGCCACGTGTCGTCGCGGGGCTCGTCGTGGCCGCGGCGGGCATCTGGGCGGTCGGCGCGATGGAGCACGCGGGGCAGGCCTACACGCCGCTCTTCCTCGTCCCCTGGGCGGTGTTGATCGCCGGATCGTGGCTGGCAGCCGCGGGGCTCATCCGCCGATGACGACCGAGCCCGATGCGACAGCTGACCGGGACGCGTCCCGCATCAACTGCGAGCGACAATCAGGCCGAGAGCAGGAGGTTCACTTCCCATGTTCGTGAACATCGTCGAGTTTCCCGCGATCGCCGAAGGGCACGACGAGGACTTCGTGGCCTGGTTCGCGGCTTCGAACGAAGCCTTCGGCGGCGTTCCCGGCTTCATCTCGCGGCAGCTCCTGAGGCCGCAGGACGGACAGGGCGGGTACGTCGCGATCGTCGTGCACGAGAGCGCGGACACGTTCAGGCGCATGCAGCAGAGCACGGAACGCAGCCAGGCGTGGGAGCGGGTCAGCAGCTTCCTGACCGGGACCCCCCAGCCGCGGTTCTTCGAGGTCGTGGTGGGCTAACGCTGGTTCGCAATCGGGTCGGCGACCGGCAGGAACGAGGGGTCAACGCGGTCAGGGCGCGGTCGGCGGCGGGCGACGCGCTCTGCGATGGCGGCGGTCGCGATGGACGCCGTGAGAAGCAGGACTCCCATCGCGATCGCGCTGTCCGACCAGAACTGCTCGGGAAAGAGCTGCACCAGGCGCTCGGTGCGGGGATCGAACGAGAAGTTGCCCTCCGGGAAGGCGACCAGGTGGAACGCCAGGAACGCCGTGTCGAATGACACCACGACCCACGCGCCCAGACCGACGACCGCCAGGGCGAGGGCGGCGGCGCCACGCGACACGCTCCGCCAGGCCCACGGCCGGTGCCGGTTGGGCACGACCAGGACCAGCAGCGCGGCCAGCGCGATCGCCACCCCGGCTCCGAACGCAACGAGCACACCGCGAACGTCCGCCATGTGCGAGCGCTCGGAAGCGTCGAGCACCGGCTGGCCGCCCACGGCCACAGCGAACGACGGTGGCCCGGCTACCAGGTCGGAGACGATGCTGCCGGTGACGCGCCTGACCTGGTCCGGCGGGAAGCCGGTGAGCGCCGGCACCCCGCTCCGCTCCTGCTCGAAGCCGATCCAGGCGGGCGTGAGCAGGAGTGCCAGCGCCGCCCCGACGATCACGATCGGGGTGGCGACGGCGACGAGAAACGCGGCGACGAGCTGGGTTCGCTCAGCGCCAGGCACACTCGGGGAGTGGCCGGCATTCGTCACGCCCGCGTCCGCACGTCGGCCTTCGCCGACCTTCGTCACGCCTGCGTCCAGACGTCGACGTTCCTCCTGCCGGTGGCCGCCGCGGTGATCGCCCGCTCGCCGGAGAGGGAAGGCCCGGTGGCGCGATACGCCGCGTGCGACGCCGAGACGGTCAGCGTGCCGAGCATTGTCGGGTTCTCCTTCCCGCCGCAGCAGGTGTCGCAGTACACCCGGTACGTGCCGGCTTCGCTCGGAGCGGAGAACGCGAGCGTGCCGGTGTCCTCTGGACCGACCTTCAGGTCGATCCCCAGGGCATCGATCGCGAACTCATGCCACCCGCCGCCGTCGAGATGCAGCGGGTTGTCCATGCTCGTCAGCTCGAGCCGGACGATGTGATTGGCCCTCACGGTCAACGCTGTGGGTTCGAAGCCGGCCATGCTCATGTGGACGTCAAGTGTCGTGACATCCGCCACCGGCGGGCTTGCCGTCGTCGCGGGCGCAGCCGATCGCGCCGTGGTCAGGGTCGGGTTCGGTGTTGCCGGGCCCTGGAGGCGGGTTGACATGAGCACGCCCGCCGCGAACGCCACGACAACCACAAGCACGGCGAACGCTCGGCCGTCGGCGCCACGAAACCGCCGGTTCATCGGTGCGTGCCTCCTGCCGCGCCCTGAGGCCGAGATGTCGACGCGCGGCGCAGGCGCCGC
>JAKAAV010000008.1 GCA_021802185.1 Chloroflexota bacterium
GCCGGGCGTGTCTGGGATGCGGCGTGCTGCGGGCGAGGCGGCGGCCCGCGGGCTTCGCGCCGGCTTCCTGTGGGCGTCCCGCCGGCGGCGACTCGCGCGCATGGCGGCCGGGAGCAGCGTGACGCGCGGGATCGTGCAGCGGTTCGTCGCGGGTGAGGACCTCCCGGCAGCGCTGGCCGCGCTCGTTCGCCTGCACTCGCGCGGATTCGCGACCACGGTGGACGTGCTCGGCGAGTCCGTGAACACGGTCGAGGCTGCGCACGCCGCGGCCGATCGGTACATCGAGGTGCTCGACGCGCTCGCGGAGCGCGGGCTCGACCGAAACGTGAGCGTGAAGCTGACGCAGCTCGGGCTCGATCTCGAGCCGGCGCTGTGCCGCGAGAACCTCATCCGGATCCTCGCCCATGCCGCCGAACTCGGCGCGTTCGTCCGCGTGGACATGGAGGATCACACCCATACGCAGGCGACGATCGACCTCGTGCGGCAGTTGCACGCCGTCTACCCCGGCGTCGGCGTCGTCGTGCAGGCGTACCTGCGGCGCAGCGCGGCGGACGTCGCGGTGCTGAACGCGGACAGGGTGCGCGTCAGGCTCTGCAAGGGCGCGTATGACGAGCCGGCGGACGTCGCGTTCCCGCACAAGCCCGACGTCGACGAGAGCTTCCGGACGCTCGCCGAGGCGCTGCTGCGCGACGGGACCTACCCGGCGCTCGCGACGCACGACGAGCTGCTCGTCGCCTGGACGCGCGGGTTCGCCGACCGCGAGGGGATCGACCGCTCCCGATTCGAGTTCCAGATGCTGTACGGGGTGCGGCGGGACCTCCAGGAGCGGCTGGTCGCGGACGGGTACACGGTGCGGGTCTACGTCCCGTTCGGCACCGAGTGGTATCCGTACTTCATGCGCCGGCTCGCGGAGCGGCCCGCCAACGTCCTGTTCATGACGCGCAGCGTGCTCCGGGAACGGCGCCGCCCCCGGGCCTGAGTCCGGAAGGCTGCGATCGCGCTACGCCTCGCGTTCGACGACGACGTCGACGGGCGCGGCACGGCCGGTCTGCGCGAGCAGCACCGCGGCGACCACCAGTGCCCCGCCGAGCATCTGCAGCGGCGCGAGGCGTTCGCCGAGCAGCAGCACGGCGAGCGTGACGGTGAACACGGGCTCGAGCGTGCTGACGAGCGCGGCGCGCGCCGCGCCGAGGCGCGACACGCCCGCGTAGAACGCCTGGATCGCGACCGCGGTCGCGAACACCGCGATTCCGGCGAGACCCGGCCACGCTCCCGCGGGGATCTGCCCGGGGAGCACGCGCTCGCCGGCAGCCACCGCGATGACGATGATCACGAGCCACGTCCCGAACAGCATGAGCGCCGCCGCGAGCAGCGGCGGCACCGCGGACACGGCCGCTCGCCGGCCCCCGGCCGGCACCGCCGGGCCCGCTTGCGCCACCCGTGGGCCCGACCCTCCCGACCCCGCGGACCCCGGCTCCATCCATCGCGCGGCCCCGGACGGCCCCGGTGGCTCCGCCCATGTTCGCTGCTCCGTCTCGCTCGGCCGGCGCTCGCCCGACGCGCGCGCGGCGAGCAGGATGTACCCCGCGTAGATGACGGGCGATGCGATCGCCAGCGCCACGCCCACCGGCCTGGCGGACGTGTCGATCCCGTCGACCGTGAAGACCGCGCCGGCCACCGCGATCCCGAGCGCGATCCAGGCGCGCCGGCCCTCGAACGGGCGGCCGAGGCGCATCGCCCCCACGGCGACGAGCGCCGGATACACGTAGAGCAGCAGCGCGACGAGACTCACCGGCGCGAACTGGATGGCGGCGTAGTACGTCGTGGCGTTGCCCGCGAAGACCATCCCGAGGCCGATCAGCACGATCGCCTGGTGGCGCGTGAGCCGGCGGAGCGCCGCCCGGCCGCTGGTCGACGTGGCGATCCAGCCCCAGGTGAGCAGCCCGGCCAGCGTGAAGCGCCACGCGAGCAGCGCGAGCCAGTCGGTGCCCGTCGCGTAGACGCCCTTCGCGAGCAGCGGTCCGGACGCGTAGCCCAGCGCCGAGGTGGCCACGAGGAGTGCTCCCACGAGCTGGCGGCGATCCATCGTGCGAGGCTATCAGGGGCCGGAGTGGCGTCGCCGAGGCCTTCCGCGCAGCCTGCCGAACGGCACCATTCGAGGGCGGAGGCTGCCTACGCCGAATGTGGTACGGACTCGCAAGGGCCGGCCGGCACGCACTTGTCCTCACCGAAGTGGGTAGACTTTTCATGTCCGACCGGCCCGCAGGTGCGACCGGCGAAACCACACGAGGACGCTGTCACGGCTACGCTGTACGCCCCCACGACACAGCGGGTCCGGCGGGCCCCCACCATCGTCGACTTCGTCAACATCCGCTGGGTCGATGACTGGTGCAAGCGCTGCAACATCTGCGTCGAGATCTGCCCGAAGGATTCGCTGGTCCTGACGCACGACGCGATCGTCGAGGTCGAGGACTGCATCCGCTGTGGCCTCTGCGAGCGCTACTGCCCGGATCTCGCGATCGAGGTGATCCCCGCGCGGGCGATCGCCACGAGCGCGCAGAGTGCCGCCGCTGCGGAGGCCGCCGCTGCCGAGGGGGCTCGGCCGCGTCCGCATCCCAGGACGCCCCAGCGCTCCGGCACTCCCGACACCGCGCGCGGCCCGGCCGTCGCGGGCACCGATCCGAGCCGCGGCATCACCGACGTCGAGAGCGCGCCCGGCGTCGACCGGGCAAACCCGACGTAGGAGGCGGACGAGACGATGGCCAAGCGACTCCTCCAGGGCAACGAGGCCGTGCTGCTGGGGGCGGTGAAGGCCGGCGCGACGTACTTCGCCGGCTACCCGATCAGCCCGAGCAGCGAGGTCCTCATGGCGGCGTCGGTGTACGCCGCCTCGCATCCCGAGCTCCGCTTCCTCCAGGCCGAGGACGAGATCGCCAGCGCGAACGCGATCATCGGCGCGAGCCTCGCGGGCGCCAAGTCGTTCACCGCGACGTCGGGCCCCGGATTCAGCCTGATGCAGGAGGCGATCGGCTACGCCCACAAGCTCGGCGTCCCGACGGTCTTCGTCGACGTCCAGCGCGTCGGGCCGGCGACGGGGATGCCCACGATGCCCGGACAGGGCGACATCCTCCAGACCCGCTACGGGTCGTCGGGCGACTACACGAGCATCGTGTTCTACCCCTCGACGGTCGCGGAGTGCTACGAGTACACGATCCATGCGTTCAACTGCGCCGAGGAGAGCCGGTCGCCGGTCGTGCTCCTCTCCGACGCGTTCCTCGGCCACCTGAACGAGGTCGTCGACCTCGAGGCGATCGACGTGCCTGTCCTCGAGCGCACGCTCGAGCCGCTCGCGTCCGGGAACACGCGCCTCTTCAGCGGCGTGGCGACCTACCCCGACGGCGAGCCCGCGACGGCCGACGCTGACGAGTTCATCCGGCAGTACGAGGAGGCGAAGGCGCGCCGGCTCGAGGTGTCCGAGCGGTACGCGTTCCACGAGTACGGCTGGAACAAGGACTCCGACACGCTCGTGATCGCGTTCGGGATCACACGGCGCATCGCGCAGCCGCTCGCGCCGCATTTCGCGCTGTTCCGGCCGATCCGCATCTGGCCGGTCCTCCAGGACCAGCTCCGCGAGATCGCCCCCCGCTACAAGCGGATCGTCGTGATCGAGGGCAGCGACGGCCAGTACGCGAGCGTCGTCGAGCGCGTCCTGTACCGAGACGTGTACCGCGTCCCGCTCCTCGGCGGCCGGATGAGCCTCGAGGCGGTGCGCGAGGGGCTCGACCGGATCGGCCTGCTCCCGCGGGAGCTGGCCGAGACCGCCGTCTGAGCGCAACGAGAACCGAGGACCCGACGCCATGTCGTACAAGGACAAGATCAAGAGCGACCTCTTCCCGACGATCTGGTGCCCCGGCTGCGGGATCGGCCTGATCATGACCCAGCTGGCGATGGTGATGGACGACCTGGGGCTGGACAAGACCAACACCGTCCTGGTGACCGGGATCGGCTGCACCGGACGCATGGGCGCCTACATGCAGTTCGACTCCGTCTATACGCTCCACGGCCGGACGCTGCCCGTCGCGGAGGCGATCGCGACCGTCCGGCCCGAGCTGAACGTCATCGTCGTATCCGGCGACGGTGACATGACCTCGATCGGCGGAAACCACCTGCTGCACGCCATCCGGCGGAACCCTCGCATCACCGTCCTGTGCAACAACAACGAGATCTACGGCCTGACGGGCGGCCAGACCGGGCCGACGACGCCGGTCGGCACGAAGACGGTTTCCTCGCCCGCGGGCGCGACCTACAGCCCGGTGAACCTGCAGGGACTCGTCAACACGAACGGGAACGCCTTCTACGCGAAGACGACGGTGTATCACCAGGGGCCGATGCGCAAGGCGATCAAGGAAGCCATCGAGTGGCCCGGCTTCGCGTTCGTCGACATCACGAGCCAGTGCATCGAGAACAACGGGCGCCGGATCGGCTTCCCGAGCGCGAACGAGATGCTCAACTACTACAAGAAGGAGTACCGGACCGCTCCGCCAGGCTCGACGCAGCTGGCCAACCACCAGCTCGGCATCGTGAAGGGCAGGGCGGCGGAGCCCAAGGGGGAGCCCGTCCGCGCCGCCGCAGCAGCAGCCGTCGGAGCGGCGGCCGGAGCAGCCGCGCCCGCGGCTGCCGGAGCTGGAGCTGGGGCGGCGCCAGCCGGGAAGGGGAGCGGCGAGGCATGACCGAGCATGCGATCGTCATCGACGGGGTCGGCGGCCAGGGTGTGCGCGTCATCGGCAACACGATGGCGACGCTCCTCGGGGCGATGGGCTACGAGGTGACGCTGCTCTACGACTACGACTCGAGCGTGCGGGGCGGCATGAGCGAGGCGTTCCTGAAGTACGCCGAGGAGCCGATCTCGAACCCGGTCGTGGAGCACGCGAACGTCACGCTGCGCCTGGCCGACCGCGGGCCGAACCATCTCGACAGCGACTACGTCGTCTGCGACATCGGGCTCGCGAAGCCGGGCGAGCGAGCCGAGGAGGTCCCCTTCCTCGAGCTCGGCGTCAAGCACTTCGGGCGCGACCTGTTCGGCAACATGATCGCGCTCGGGCGGCTGCTGCGGCTGTCCGACGTCCAGTTCGACCAGGCCGCCCTCGAGGCCGCCCTGCCGTCGAAGTACCGCGAGGAGAACATCGGCGCCGTCCGCTACGGCTACGAGCTCGACGAGTCGCAGATCCGGCAGCTCGTGCCCGAGGAGGCCGCCGGGCGGTACGCCGGACGCTACGCGGAAGCGGTCCTGTCGGGCGTCGCGATGCGCGACGCGATCGAGCTGGCGGGACAGCACCCGGGCGCCTGACCGGGGCGTGACCGGGAGGCCGGAAGCCTCCGGGCCGGGCATTCGCCCGGTCGGGGACCGGCCGGGAACGATCGGAAAGAGGACAGCGGTGGGCCGCACCGGTGCGATCCTGGTCGTCGCCGACGACCTCATCTGGGCGTCCCGGCTCGAGGGACTCGTGCGCGACGCGGGGGGACGCGCGATCGTCGTGCATTCGCTGCGCGCGCTCGACGGCATCCTCATGTCCGGGTTCGGGTTGCCGGCGGGGGCCGTCGTCGACATGGCCGCCCGAGACGGCGCCGCGCTTCCCGCGCTGCAGCGATTGGCGGATGCCGGCGTGCCGGCCGTCGCCGTCGGGCAGCACGACGACCGCGAAGGGCGCGCCGCGGCACGGGCGGCGGGTGCGGCGGTCGTGTACGCGTATGGCGCGCTCGCCGGGAGCGGCGCCCGCGGGTTCGAGTCGTGGCTGCGACAGGTGGGCGGCGCGGGGGCGGTCGATGCGGTCGATGCGGCCGGACAGCCCGCCGAAGGTGTGCCGGACGAGGTCGCGACTCCGACCGCTTCGCAGCCCGCCTCGCCCCGATCGTCTGCGGCCGGAGTCGTGGTCCCCGGCATCCCGTCCGAGCGGTACGCGTCGCGGCTGGCCGCAGCCCGGTCGGCCCTCGAGGAAAGCGGCGCGTCCGCACTGCTCGTCGGCGTCGGCGCGGACCTGCGATGGCTGACCGGGTACGAGGCCATGAACCTCGAGCGGCTCACGATGCTCGTGCTGCCGCGCGACGGCGAGCCGGCGCTGATCGCGCCGCGGCTCGAGGCGCCCCGGGCCTCGCTCGCGCCGGCAGTCGCGGCCGGGATCGTCCGCATCGTGACGTGGCAGGAGACGGAGGATGCCGTCGCCCTGATCCCCGGCCTCGTCGGTCCGCTGGCGCCCCGGATGGCCTCCGGGGCGGGTCGCTCGGGCGGGGCTCGACGCGGAACGGAGCGGATGGCCGAAGGCGTCGGGGACGAGAGCGCCGCCGGCGGCGGCCGGCTGCTCGTGTCCGACCGGCTGTGGGCCACGTTCGTCCTGCGGCTCCAGGCTGTGTTCGCGGGCTCGCCCTTCGGGCTCGCGTCCGAGGTACTGCGCCCGCTGCGCATGGCGAAGGACGCGGACGAGATCGCGCTGCTGCGCCTCGCGGCCCACGCCGCCGACCGCGTCGTGCTCGCGCTCGCCGCGGGGCGGCTCGTGGGGCGCACGGAGTCCGACGTCGCGCGCGAGATCCGGGATCGGCTCATCGACGAGGGCCACGAAGACGCGGGCTTCGCGATCGTCGGCAGCGGGCCGAACTCGGCCTCTCCGCACCACGAGGCCGCGGAGCGCGTCATCCGGCCCGGCGAGCCGATCGTGCTGGACCTCGGCGGCGCGTACCGCGGGTACGGCTCCGACACGACGCGGACGCTGTGGGTCACGGGCAGCGAGGGCGAGGGACCCGACGCGGAGTTCCTGCGGCTGTACGACGTGCTCCAGCGGGCGCATGTGGCGGCGACCCGGGCCGTCGCGCCGGGAGTGCCCGCGGAGCGGATCGACGCCGTCGGACGGGCGGTCATCGCGGAGGCCGGCTTCGGTCCGGCGTTCACTCACCGGATCGGCCACGGGATCGGCCTCGAGGAGCACGAGGACCCTTACCTCGTCGGGGGCAATGCCGAGCCACTCCGGCAGGGATACGCGTTCAGCATCGAGCCGGGGATCTACCTCGAGGGACGGTACGGCGCCCGGATCGAGGACATCGTCGTGTGCGGTGCGGACGGTGCGGACACGCTCAACGAAACGCCGCGCGACCTGCTCGTCGTGCGCGGCACCTGAGCGTGGACCGAACGCCGCCGGCTGAGCGTACGCGGCCCGCGTCCGCACGCCACGTGCGCGGGGCTCGGCCGCGCCGGCCCGCTCCGACCTCACCGGTCGCCTCCACTATGATTCCGAATGGCGCGGCGCCCACCCGTCCTCCCCGCATGCCGCGTCGCGGGTGACCATGACCGACATCCACGACCGCCCGCCGGCGGAGTCACCGGCCGATCCGGGCACCAACCGAACCGCCTTCGTTCCCGACGCGCTCGCGTCGGCGTCGTCGGCGCAGCGCGCGTGCACTGCCCCGCAGCTGCGCCGATTCATCAAGTCGCGGCCCTACGTGCCGCTGCACGAGCTGCGCCGCCGGTTCGAGCTGGGTGGCGAGACCGACGACATGTCGTCGCTCGAGACGGATCGCGGGCTCGCGTACGTGGGGCTGCCGGCCCGGGAGTCCGAGTTGCTCCAGGATCTCGTGCGGCAGGGCGAGGTCGGGCTCGAGCTGTCGCTCGACCCGCCGGTCCCCGTGGTCGTGGGCGTGTTTCCGATGCGGCCCGTGCCGCGCCCCTGATCGAACGGCCGCGCCCACGGGCGGCGCCTTCCGTCGCCTGCCAGGCGCATCGGGCGCGCGAGCCGACCTCTCCGATCCGTCAGGCCCTGTCGCTCCCCGCCTCCATTGCGTAGGCTTGTCCGGCGCTGCCGACGAGCGGCGCGTCACGCGACCGGAGGTGCACCATGGCCGCCAGCGACAAGCCCGCGCTGTCCCACCTCGTTGCCGAGGTGACCGACGACGAGCTCGACCCGGCAGCGGATGCCGCCCGACGGGTCGACCAGGACGCCGCCCTCGTGGATTACGCCGAGCTGTCGCGACTGCTGCGCGCCGCCGACCAGGCTGGCGACCACGACGCCGCCACCGAGATCCGCGAGCAGATGGACGAGGTCTGGCCGTCGCTGAGCGAGGAGCAGCGCGGCAGGATCGAGGACGGGGAGTTCGACTGGTAGGCGCGGGGGAGAGCGAGGGGTCCCGTCGGCGATGGCCCGCCGGAGATCCCATCTGGGTCCCCGGTGACATCCACCCTGCCGCGCTCCATGCCCCGGCCGTCGTCGCTCGGGGTCCTTCACCTCGGGAGTGCGAAGGCCGCACCAACACGCTCCTCCGCGCCAACACGCTCCGCCCGCCCTTGAGATCCCGACCAGGGCGTATCGCGCCCTACCCGCGGACCGTCGCGTCCTCGAGCGTCAGCAGCCGGCGCTTCACACTCAGCATCTCCGCGCGAGGCGCGTGGCCCCCGCCTCCGTAGCCGCCCAGCGTGCCATCTGCGGCGAGAATGCGGTGACACGGGATCACGACGGGGACGGGATTCCGGCCGAGGGCGCCGCCGACCGCGCGTGCGGCACCCGGGCGGCCGATCGACCGCGCCAGCGCCCCATAGCTCGTCACCTCGCCGTACGCGAGCCGAGTGGCTCCGGCGAGCACCAGCCGATCCCACGCCGAGATCCCCCGGAGGTCGATCGGCAGGTCGAAGTCCGTCCGACGGCCCGAGAAGTATTCGGCGAGCTCGCGCCGGGCCGCGGCGAGCGACACCCGGATCGAGGCCGGCACGCTGTCGCCGTCGGGGACGACCCGGCCGTGCAGGCGTCGCGAGACGGTCGCGACGAAGTCGTCGACGCCGGTCACGAGCTCGATCGCGACAATCCCCTGCGCCGATGCGGCGACGTGGATGGTGCCCCACGGCGCGGGCTCGCTCGAGTAGGCGGCGATGACCCTTCGCTCCTCGTCCGGGGCTGGCTCCGTCATGCCGACTGCGGCACGTGTCCGGGCCAAAGCGATCTCCATCTCGCCCGCGACTGCGCCCGCCGCGGGCAGCGGGTCATGCGCTCGCAGCCAGATCGCCATCGGGTCATCACCCACACCGTCGTCCCTTGTCCGTCGGTTCGTCATCGGTCCATCTCCACGTACGCGGCCAGCCTCCCCCGGAGCCGCCGCAGTCCCTGGCTCACGTGCTGTCGTGCCGTCGTCTCCGAGCATCCGAGCGCCCTCGCCACGTCGGCGTACTCCCCGCCCTCGAGGACCCGCCCGATCACTGCCGCGCGTTGCCGCGACGTGAGGCCGAGGAGGGCCTCCCGGATCACGTCGGCCGTCTCCGCGGCAAGGGCGCGCGCCGCAGGATCGTCGGCGGGCCGAGCCGGCGCGTTGGACGCGACGCTGCCGAGCGGCGACGCCATCGCCGAACGCACGGTCCGACGACGGTACGCGTCACGCGCCAGGTTGCCGGCGATCCGGTAGAGCCACGCGCGGACGTTCGCAGCCGCGTCGAGGCGCGGGTACGCGCGGAAGGCGCGGACGAACGTCTCCTGGTGCAGGTCGGCGGCCTCCTCTGCGGACGGCACGAGCCGTCGCAGGTAGCGGTAGATCTCGACTTCGTGGGCGGCCAACACGGCCTCGAAGGCCGGCGCGAGTGATCCGACCGGCGCGAGTGGTTCGGCAGATCGGGAGGGGAGCGCTCGCGGCGCTGGCATGGCACGCATCTCGGTCAGTGTGACGCGCGGCCAGGGCAGATGTGAATGCCCGAGCGCCGACGGGGACCGGTGAGCGGAGCGCTCCCCGCCATGGCACCGTGGGCGGCTGTCTCGACCGTGAAGACTGCTTTATCGACCCTTACCCCTCAGGCCGGCCGCGATTTCAGAAACTCTCAAGAGTTCCCGGCGACCATGACCGCCGGCCCTGTGACGGGCTGTCCGGTACCCGCCTCTTCGACTGGTGATTGCATGACCGTAACGTCCACGACCTCCCGGCGCGTTCCGCTCCCGCGGACCTGGTCCATCCGGGCGTCGGACATCGCCGCGCTCGTGGCCGGCAACGCGGTGCTCATCGGCGCCATGTGGGTCCGCCACGGCCAGCTCATCGAACTGCATTCCGTGACCGGCATCATCACCGCCGCCGGTCAGCTCGCAGCCCTGTACGGCACGTACCTCGTGCTGCTCCAGTTGGTGCTCATGTCGCGCAGCCCCTGGCTCGACCAGGTCTTCGGCTCGGACCGGATCGTGTGGCTCCACCGGTGGGTCGGGTTCAGCGCGATCCTGCTCCTCGCCGCGCACGGCGTCCTGACGGTCACGGGCTACGGGCTCGCCAACGGATCGGGACCCATCGGCGAGACCGTGACGATGCTCACGACGTACCCGTACGTGCTCCTCGCCACCGCCGGCATGGCCCTGTTCGTGCTCATCGGCGTGATGTCGATCAACGCCGCCCGCCGCCGCGTCTCCTACGAGACCTGGTACGGCATCCACCTGTACACGTACCTCGCGATCGCGCTGGCGTTCATGCACCAGCTCGCGGTCGGCACGGACTTCCTCGGCGACCCCGTCGCGCGCCTGTACTGGCTCGCGCTCTACGTCGCGGCGTTCTCGTTGCTCATCGCATTCCGGTTCGGGCAGCCGATCACACTGTCGCTGCGACACCGCCTGCGAGTCGCGAACGTCATCGTCGAGGCGCCCGGCGTGATCTCGATCTACATGACCGGTCGCGAGCTCGACCGGCTCGCGGTCCGCGCCGGCCAGTGGTTCCGCTGGCGCTTCCTGACCCCCGATGACTGGTGGCGCAGTCACCCGTTTTCCCTCTCCGCTGCCCCCAACGGCGAATTCCTGAGGATCACCGTGAAGGACGTCGGTGACTTCACGTCGAGGCTTCAGCGGATGCGGATCGGCACGCTCGTGTTCGTGGAGGGGCCGTACGGCATCCTGACCGGGGCCCAGCGGGCGCGGCCCCGCGTGCTCCTCGTCGCGGGAGGGATCGGGATCACCCCCCTCCGCGCGCTCCTCGAGGAGATGTCGGCCGACAAAGGTGACCTTGCCCTGCTGTACCGGGCGCGCCGGCCGCGCGACCTCGTGTTCCGGCGCGAGATCGAGCAGATCGCGGCCCTGCGCGGCGCGACCGTCCACTTCATCGTCGGGCATCATGGGACGCGCGAGATGCCGCACGACCCGTTCGAGCCGCGGGCCATCCAGCGGCTCGTGCCGGACGTGGCCCAGCGCGACATCTACGTGTGTGGCCCCGTCCCGATGATGGACGCGGTCCGTCGAAGCCTGCACGCGCTCCACGTGCCAGACACCCAGATCCACGACGAACGCTTTGCGTTCTGACCGACGATCCGCCGCTGACTGACGGAGGACCCTCCATGATTCCGAAACGCGCCGTCGCGGCGATCGCGTCGACCGCGATCGCCCTCGCGCTCCTGTTGAACTTCAAGACCGCGGCGACCTTCACGGTGCCCACGTCCGCGGTCGTCGGCCAGCCCACGCCCGGCTCGACATCGGCAGCCGGTGCGTCCACCGGCTCCGGCAACTCGACCACCGCCGGCGCCTCCGGGTCCGGGCAGCCCGCCGCGTCGAGCGGCGCGACCGGCTCCGGTTCCGGAAGCGGCGGATCAGGGAACGCGCCGGGCCCGTCATCGGGCGCGAACGGATCGACCACGAGCTCCGGGAGCAACCTGAAGAACGGGCAGTACACCGGCGCCGCCGTCCAGATCCCGTTCGGCACGGTCCAGGTCCAGGTCACCATCTCCGCCGGCCGGATCAGCGACGTGCAGGCGCTGCAGATGCCGAACTCCCACGCGTACTCCGCGCAGATCAGCCAGTACGTGACGCCGATGCTCAAGCAGGAGGCCCTGCAGGCACAGAGCGCGCAGATCAACCTGATCTCGGGCGCGACGTACACGACCGAGGCCTACGCGCAGTCGCTGCAGTCCGCGCTCTCCCAGGCGTGAGCGGGCCGCGGTGACGGGGGCATCGACGGGCGGCCCGTGAGCCGTGCGGCCGCGGGCGGAGCACATCGTCGCGACGGCCCCATCGATCGCGGCGTTCGACGGCCCGGCGTGGATCGTTCCACCCGGGCCGTTCCGTGTGCCCGCCCCGCTGCATTCCCCGCGTGACGAGCAGGCGAGCGGGGCCCACACCGGCGTGGGGGCGCCCCGGAGTCGGCGGCCGAGCTTTCAGGATTGCTTCAGCGCTGGCGGGTACAACAGTGGCCGAGGGTGGCGAGGACCGAGAGAGCGACAGAGCGTGGAGAGCGACACGATGGAAGACGAGAACAGCCGCGAGGAGACCTCCGAGGCGCCCTCGAGGCGCCCGACCTGGGAGCCGCCGGTGCCGGTTCCGAGCGATCCCTCCGGCGTCGCCGAGGTGACGGCGACGGTCGGTCCGATGGCCGATCCCAAAGCGGCGCACAGCGCGGCCGCAGCGCCGACCCCCGTCGAGGGCGGCGCGCGCGCGGGCGCGGACGGTGACACCCCCGCGGGAGGTGGGCTCGACGAGCCGTTCACGCGGGCCGATGCGGCGAACGCTCCATCGCTCGGGAGCCGTGCCGCGGCCGACGAGCAGTGGCGCGCCCGGACGGACGACGAACATGCGCCCGGTGCTTCGACCCGCGAGTCCGCACCTCGGCGGCGCGTCCCGGTGGCCGCGATCGTCGCCGCGGCCGTCCTGTCGGCCGTCCTCTCGTCGGGCGGCACCTACGCGGTCGTCAGGCTGACGGCTCCACCGGCATCGTCGAGCACGGCCCAGGACGCCAGCCTGGCCTCCACGACCTCTACCGCCTCCACCTCGTCGACGTCGGGCGCCGCGCAGACCGCCTCCGGCAGCGACACGATCGTGAACGTGGCCTCCGAGGCGAGCAAGTCGGTGGTGACGATCACGTCGAACGGCATGACGGGATACTCCCCGTTCTCGGTGCCGGTGACTGGCGTCGGGTCCGGGTTCATCGTGTCGACCAACGGGCTGATCCTCACCGCGAACCACGTGGTGACCGGGGCCCAGTCGCTGACCGTGACGCTCCCGAGTGGCCGCAACGTCCCGGCGACCGTCGTCTCGACGGATCCGTCGCATGACGTGGCGCTGATCAAGGTCTCGGCGACCGGCCTGACCCCGTTGCCGCTGGGGGACTCGAACAACCTGACGGTCGGCGAGACTGTCGTGGCTGTGGGAAGCCCGCTCGGCACGTTCTACGACACCGTGACGAACGGGATCGTCTCGGCGCTGAACCGCACGATCTCGGTCTCCGAGACCGGCTCGCCGCGCCAGCAGACGCAGCTGTCCGGGCTGATCCAGACCGATGCGCCGATCAACCCCGGCAACAGCGGCGGTCCGCTCCTCGACATCACGGGCCACGTGATCGGGCTCGTCGACGCGCAGGCCAGCGGCGCGCAGGGGGTCGGCTTCGCGGTGCCGATCAACGCGGGCAAGGCGCTCCTGAACAGCGCGCCGACGGCGTAGGACCCGAAGCGCAGGGCACGAGCGGGCACGAACGGGGCGGCAACTCCACTTCGAAGGGACACCCATGCAACTCAAGGTCGTCGGCGCCATCGCGATGATCGTCGTCGGCATCGGAGCCGTGGGCTATGCGGTCTTCGAGCCCAACCTCACGGCCTCGACCGGGCCGCAGTACCTGACCGCCACCGTCACGCAGGGGACGGTGGCGATCCAGGCGGTGGCGACCGGCACGATCGAGGCGGCCGAGACGTACGGCCTTGCGTTCGGCGCCGATCCCGCCGCCTCCTCCCCAACCGGCTCCTCGTCGACCGCCTCGACGGGGGCCGGTTCGGGCTCCTCCACCGCGTGGGTCACGAAGAGCGTCGCGGTGAAGGTCGGCGACACCGTGAAGCAGGGGCAGGTGCTGGCCGCGGCCGACCCGAGCACCGCGCAGGTGAACCTGGCGGTCGCGAAGGCGAACCTGGCGGCGGCGGAGGCCAGGCTGTCGGTCGACGAGGGGCATCCCTCCGCGACCGCCATCGCGGCGGCGCAGAACGCGATCAACCAGGCAAGCCTCTCGTACACCTCGGCGCAGCACTCCACCCAGGCGACGCTGCAGTCGAGCCAGCTCGCGGTGACGCAGGCCGAACAGCAGCTCGCGAATGCGAAGGCGGGGCTGGCCACCGCGCAGGCGACACCGAGCCCGAGCCAGCTCGCGGCCTCGCAGGCGACCCTGAGCCAGGCGCAGCTGAACCTGCAGTCGGCGCAGCAGGCGCAGTCTGCGCAGCAGGCGAAGGACCAGCTCTCCCTGCAGGAGGCCGTGACGAACGCGCAGACCGCACTGGCCAACGCGCAGGCCGCGCTCGCGAGTGCACAGGCCCAGTACAGTGCCGACGCGCAGACGGCCACGCCGGCTCCCGGCTCGAGCGCTCCGCCGGCGACGCCCAACCCATCGAAGCTGGCCGCCGATCAGACGGCGATCAACCAGGCGCAGCAGCAGGTGCAGCAGGCGCAGCAGGCACTGCAGACCGCGCAGAACAACCTGGCGTCGGCGCAGCTGAGCGCCCAGACCGCGGAGCAGCAGGCGGCCAACCAGGTCACGAGCGCGCAGAACCAGCTGACGATCGCGCAGAACTCGTACGGCACGAGCACGTCGCCCTCGCAGACCGCGGTGACCCAGGCCGAGCAGCAGGTGCAGTCGGCCGAGCTTGCGCTGACCTCCGCCGAGCAGAAGCTCGCGCAGTCGCAGACCCAGCAGTCGGACAGCCTGGCCCAGGCCCGGCAGTCGCTCGCCAGCGCCCAGACCAACTACCAGCAGTCGGTCGGCCCGGCCGCGTCCGACGTGATCGCGACGGACAAGGCGAGCGTGGCGAGCGCGCAGGCGACCGTCACGACCGACGAGACCACGCTGAGCCACGCGACGCTGACGTCGCCCGTCGCCGGCGTCGTCACCGCCGTCAACGTCCAGCCCGGCATCGTGGCCGGGTCCGGCTATGCGATCACGATCCAGGGGAACACGATGGACGCCACGGCGAGCTTCGCCGAGAGCTCGATCGCGTCCCTCAAGCTCGGCCAGCCCGCCAGCGTGACGGTCACGGCCACCGGCGCGGACGTGCCCGGCACGGTCAGCGAGATCGTCCCGGTCGCGTCGTCGAGCTCCGGGTCGAACAGCGTCGTGACGTACACGGTGATGGTCACGCTGCCGGACGCGCCCGCGGGGATCCTCTCCGGGATGTCGGCGAGCGTCGCGGTGACGACGGCCGAGGCCCAGAACGTCCTGACCGTGCCGGCGATCGCCCTGCAGGGTTCGAGCGGCTCGTACTACGTGCGGGTGATGGGCGCGAACAAGCAGGTCCAGGA
>JAKAAV010000398.1 GCA_021802185.1 Chloroflexota bacterium
GTACTCGTTCCCGCCCGGCTGCCGGTTGCCCACGCAGTAGATGTAGGCGATGGTCCGGACGGGCCGGCCGTGGTATGTCAGCGGCCCCGACGATGCGTCGACCATGGCCTTGAACTCGGGCAGGGTGAGCACGCCGTCGATGCCGTAGCCGAACTCGCCGCTCTCCGGCTGGTACGTGTCGAAGCCGGTCGCGACCACGATCTGGCCGACCTCGACGTGGACGAGCTCGGGCAGGTCGTTGTTGATGCGGATGGCCGCCACGTAGTTGCCGAAGCTGCCGGACCTCGCCATCAGCTCGGCGTTGGTGAAGACGGTGATCGAGTCGCGCCCGCGGACCTCCGCCACGAGGCCGTCGATGAGCTCGCGCCCGTCGCGCTCGTGCGGGTACATCGTGCCGAACCGGCCGACCCACCCGCCGAGCTCCCGCTCCTTCTCGACGAGGAAGACATCGAGCCCGACGTCGGCGAGGCCGATCGCGGCCCGCAGGCCGGCGATCCCGCCCCCGACGACCAGCGCCTTCCGGGTCGTCTCGACGACGAGCGGCTCGAGCGGCTCGGTCAGCCGCGTCCGCGCGATGCCGCCCTTGATGAGGCTGATCGCCTTGTGCGTCGCGCCGGCCGGGTCATCGGTGTGGGCCCACGAGTCCTGCTCGCGGATGTTCACCTGCGTGTACGTGTAGGGATTGATCCCCGCCCGCGCCGCGACGCCGCGGAACGTCGTGGTGTGCAGCTTGGGCGAGCAGGAGGCCACGACCAGGCCGTCCAGCTTGTGCCTCTGGATGTCCTCGATCATCTCGGACTGGCTCGCGTCCGCGCAGGCGAAGATCGTGTCGCGGGCGACCACGACCCCCGGCTCGTCCTTGATCGCCTCGACGACCCGCTGGACGTCGACGTAGTCGGAGATGTTGCCGCCGCAATGGCAGACGTAGACGCCGATCCGGCGCTCCCTGCCGTCCTGCGGAACGGGCGCCCGGTTCGCCGCCGCGTCCCCGGTCGTGGCTGTCACCGTGCGCTCCTCGCTCATCGGGGCACCTTCGCCTTCGCCTGCGTCCGTTCGAGGTGGGCCGCGACCTGGGCCGCGGCCGCCCCGGCGTGCAGGATGGAGTCGACGATGTCCTTCGCGCCGGACGCCGCTCCGGCCACGAAGACACCCGGGATGCTCGTCACGCCGGGGTTCAGGTCCTCGTCGGGTTCCGCCACGTAGAAGTACTCGTCCTCGGCCAGCCGGTCCTCGGGGAACAGCATTGCCGCCTCGCGGTTCGGCTGGACGCCCACCGCCAGGACGACCAGGTCGTACTCGGCGTCGACGAGCTTCCCGCCGTTCTCGATGTCCTCGTAGCGGAGGATCAGGTCACCGTTCTCCTTCTCGGTGATCTTCGCGACCCGTCCCTTCACGTACGTCGCGCCCATCGCCTTCGACTGCTCGTAGAACTCGTCGTAGCGCTTGCCGGCGGCACGGATGTCGATGTAGTGGACGGTGACTTCGGCCAGCGGCAGGGCGCCCATGATCAGCTGGTTCTGCTTGACGGAGTACATGCAGCAGAACTTCGAGCAGAGCGGGTTGCCCACCGTCTCGTCGCGCGATCCCGTGCACATGACGTAGGCGATGCGCTCCGGCACCTTGCCGTCGCTGGGGCGGAGGATCGTGTTGAAGGGGCGCGTCGGGGCGAGCAGTCGGTCCATCTGCATGCCCGTGATCACGTTGCGGTACTTCCCGAAGCCGTACTGGGGCTTGAGGTCGGCCGCGAAGAGCTTGTAGCCGGTCGACACGACCACCGCCCCGACCTCGACCTCGAGCTCGCTGTCGCGCGCCTGCAGGTCGATGCACCCGTCGACCGGGCAGGCTTCGACGCACTCGTGGCAGCCGGAGCAGACGGCGCAGTCCATGCAGCGTCCGGCGGCCTCGTGCGCCTGCGCCTCGGTGAGGCCTGCCTCGACCTCCCGGAAGTCGTGCGGAGCGGTCTCGAGCGTGACGCCGTCGGGTGCCGTCGGGCGGATCGTGTAGGTCTCCTGGCGGCCCAGGACCTCGGCCTTGTCGACCACGGGCAGCCGCCGGTCGAAGCCGTCGAGCATCCCGCCGGTCAGCCAGCGGTCGATCATGTGCGCAGCCCGCCGGCCCTCGCCGACGGCACGCGTGATGTCGGTCGCACCGTTCACCACGTCGCCCGCCGCGAACACCCACGGCACGTTCGTCTGGAGCGTCTTCGGGTCCGCCTGGAGCGCCCCGTTGCGCCCGAGGCCGATCAGGCTCGCGAATGCGGCGGTGTCGGCGGTCATGCCGATGGCGCCGATGACGACCTGGCACGGGATGACGAACTCGCTGCCCTTGATCGGCTCGGGCCGGCGCCGTCCGCTGCCGTCCGGCTCGCCGAGCGCCATGCGCACGCAGCGGAGCCCGCTCACGGCGCCGGAGGCGTCCCCGACGACCTCGACTGGTGCGACCTGGAACGTGAACCGGACGCCTTCCTTCTCGGCGTCTTCGGCCTCGACGTGGTGCGCGGGCATCTCCGCGCGACCGCGGCGGTACGCCACGTTGACGCTCGTCGCACCCAGGCGGCGCGCGACCCGCGCGGCGTCCATCGCCACGTTGCCGCCGCCAACCACCACCACCTGCCTGCCGGCCATGTCGACCGGCTGACCGAGCTTGACCTTGCGCAGGAACTCCGGGCCGCCCATGACACCCAGGCGGTCCTCTCCTGGAACGCCCAGGCCGGTGGAGCGGGGCGTGCCGGTCGCGAGCAGGACGGCCTCGTAGCCGTCCGCCTTCAGCGCCTCGACGTCGCGAACCGGGCTGTTCGTGGCGATCTCCACGCCGAGCGCCCGCACG
>JAKAAV010000399.1 GCA_021802185.1 Chloroflexota bacterium
CCAGGCTCGGCGCGGAACCAGGTCCGCTGCCTGCGCGCATACGCCCGGGTCCGGACGATCGTCTCTGCCAGCGCCTCCGCCGTGCTCCGCCGGCCCCGCGCAACGTCGATCGCTTCGCGGTAGCCGATCGCGCTCAGGGCGGGGAGTGCGGGGTCGAACCGGTCCGCCAGCCCCGCCGCCTCGCGAACGAGTCCCCCGGCGTACTGGCCCGCCGCCCGGTTCGCGATCCAGGTGCGGTGCGTCGCGTGCTCGACGGACAGGCCAAGCCAGAGCACGGGCGCGGGGTACCCGAGCGGTTCGGGCGGCAGCCGGTCGCCCTCGAAGGCGACCCGCTCCAGGGCCCGCACGACCCGGCGCGGGTTCGCCAGGTCCGTGCCCGCCGCCAGGATGGGAGCCTCCGACCGCAGCCGGCCAGCGAGCGCGGCGAGCCCCAGCGACGCGAGCTCGGCCTCGAGCCGTGCCCGCAGTTCCGGATCGTGCGGCGCGTCGACGAGCGGCATGCCTCGGGCCACGGCGCGAAGATAGAGCCCCGTGCCGCCGACGAGCAGCGCGACTCGCCGGCGCCGCGCGATCCCGGCGAGCGCCGCGAGCGCGTGGCGCTGGTACAGGGAGACGCTGAACGCCTGGTCCGGGTCGACGAGGTCGATGCCGTGGTGCGGCACGAGAGCGCGCTCGGACCGCGACACCTTCGCCGTCCCGATGTCCATGCCGCGGTACACCTGCCGGGAGTCCGCCGAGACGATCTCGACCGCGCCGACGGCCTGGGCGAGCCGCAGCGAGAGCCGCGTCTTGCCGGTCGCGGTCGCTCCCGCGACGACGACGAGCGGGGGCATCGGGACGCCGGTCACGACCGTCGCCCGCTCCGACATCGCCAGGGCTGGCGTGTGGCCGCGCCGGCCGGATCGGTCGTGTCGCCGGCGTCTGCCGCACCGGCCGAACGGGGCGCACCTGCCGCACCGGACGCAACGGCCGCACGGGGCGCATCTGCCGCACCGGACGCCCCGGCCGAACGGGGCGCATCTGCCGCACCGGACGCAACGGCCGCACGGGGCGCATCTGCCGCACCGGACGCACCGGCTGCACGGGGCGCATCAGCCGTGTCGAGCAGCGTGCCGGCGAGCGAGTACGGGCCGGCGTGGACGACTCGGACCCGGACGAGCCGTCCGACGAGGTCGGGCGACCCGACGAGGTGGACGAGCCGGTTCTCCCGGTTGCGGCCCCCGAGTCGCGCCTCGCCCGGCCCCGGCCCGGCAAGCGGCCCCGCGTGCGAGGCGCCCTCGTCGCCGTGGTCGTGACTGCGTCCCCGCTCGGCGGCGTCGACGAGCACCTCGGTCTCGCGACCGACCCACGCCCGGTTGCGCTCCCACCCGATCCGCTCCTGCAGCGCGAGGAGCTCGTTGAGCCGGCGCCGCTTCTCGCCAGGCGGCACGTCGTCGGGGAGACGCGCGGCGGGCGTCCCGGGCCGCGGCGAGAAGGCCGCCGCGAACACCGTGTCGAAACGGACCCGCTCGAGGAGCGCGAGCGTCTCGCGGAACTGCTCGTCCGTCTCGCCGCAGAAGCCGACGATGACGTCGGTCGACAGCGCGATGCCGGGCACGGCCGCCCGCAGGCGATCCACGAGGTCGAGGTACGAGGCGACGCTGTACTGCCGGCCCATCCGCCGGAGCACGACGTCGGAGCCGGACTGGACCGGCAGGTGCAGGTGCTCACAGACCGACGGGCACTCGGCCATGGCCGAGATGAGGCGGTCGCCGAGGTCCCATGGGTGCGACGTGATGAAGCGCAGGCGAGGGACGGCCGGAAGGCCATCTGCGGTCCGGATCCCGTCGATCGCGCGGAGCAGTTCGGCGATGTCGGGCCGGCCCTCGAGGTCGATCTGGCGGCCGATCTCGCGCGAGCGGCTGACGTGTGCGAACCGGGGCTCGGGCGGAAGGTCATGCCCGTACGAGTTCACGTTCTGTCCGAGCAGGGTCACCTCGCGGTAGCCGGCCGCGGCCAGCGCGCGTGCCTCTTCGAGGACGTCGTCGAACGGTCGGCTTCGCTCCGGTCCTCGACTGAACGGCACGATGCAGTAGGTGCACGTCTTGTCGCAGCCGTAGATGATCGGCAACCAGGCCTGGATCGCGCTGCGCCGCGCGACGCGGCCCTCCTCCACGGCGCCGGCCCGGACCGCGGGCAGGGCGTCGGCGGCCGGCGGGATGTCCACGGACGGCAGGGTGCCGGCGAACGGTGCCGGCGCGGGACGGGGCGGCGCCAGCAGGCCGGGAGCCGTCGGGCTGGCCAGCCCCAGCCGGGCGACGAGCTCCGGCTCCTCGTCGGGACGCAGGAACAGGTCGACCGCGGGATAGCGGCGGGCGAGACGGTCTCGGTTCTCGACCCGCACCCCGCAGCCCGTCAGGACGACACGGAGCGCCGGATTGGCCGCCTTCAGGCGCGCGAGCTGTCCCTGGCGGCCGATGATCTTGGCCTCCGCCGTCTCCCGGATGGCGCAGCTGTTGATGACGATGAGGTCGGCAGCTTCCATCGACGGCGCCTCGGAGCAACCCGCCGCCAGCAGGGCGCCCGCCATCTCCTCCGAGTCGGACTGGTTCATCTGGCAGCCGAGCGTCCACACGTGGAAGGCGGGCATCGCGAGGTCGTCGGTCGCGAACTCACCGAGCGATCCGGGAGCGGAGACCGCACGGCGCGGAGTGGACGGAGGGCGCGGGGTGAGGTCGAGGACGGGGAGCTGTCGGATCGCCATGGCGGCTCAGTCTAGCGAAGGGCGTGTGACGGGCCCGGACGACGATCGTGGAGTCCCGGCCGGCGTGTCGAGCACG
>JAKAAV010000400.1 GCA_021802185.1 Chloroflexota bacterium
CGCGACGATGCCGTCGAGGTGTCGGAGGAAGTGCGCGAACGGGATCACGCCGACGTGCGCGGTCCGCTGGCCGTCCGCGATCGTGCGCCCGACCTGGTCCGCCGGCCAGATCACGATCCGGCCCTCCCGCAGCGACTCGCGGCCGTCCGCTGCGAGCTCCGGCTCCACGCCGAGCACGGTCGCGCCCGGCGCGAGCAACTTGACGGCGGTCGCCACGCCGCTCGCGATCCCGCCGCCCCCGACGGGCACCAGGACGGTGAACCGTGATGGAGCACCGCGGGCCGGCCCGGCAGCGGCGAGATGCGGGTCGCCGGCGGTGGGCGCGCGGTCGGTCGCGCTGGCGGTCGCGTGGCCGGCGCCGGACGTCGTTCTGCCGGCCCCGGACGTCGCGTGGCCGACGCCGGACCGTCGCGCCGCCTCGGCCTCGAGCTCCGCGAGCTGCTCGACGATCTCGAGACCGATCGTGCCCTGGCCCGTGATCGTCGCGGCGTCGTCGTACGGCGCGACCATCGTCAGGCCGTCGCGCTCCGCCAGCTCGGCCGCGCGCGCCGCCCGTTCCTCGCTCGACGGCCCGACGACGACGATCTCGGCGCCGTCCGCGCGGACGCGTTCGACCTTCACCGCGGGCGCGTCGGACGGCATCACGATCACGGCGCGGACGCCGAGCAGCCGCGCGGCCCGTGCCACGCCCTGCGCGTGGTTGCCGCTCGAATGCGCCACCACGCCCGCCGCGCGTCGCTCCGGTGGCAGCGACGCGATGGCGTAGTACGCGCCGCGCAGCTTGAAGGCGCCGATGGGCTGCAGCGACTCCGGCTTGAGCCACGCGCGCGTCCGGCCGACCGGATCCGCCGCGAGCGGGGGTCCGAAACGGAGCAGCGGGGTGCGCACGACCACGCCCCGGATGACGTCGGCCGCGTGCCGGATGTCGTCGAGCGTGACCAGGGCCGGCTCGGCCACGCCATCGTCGGGGCCGGGTGCCGGCTTCGGGACAGGTCGGGCGATCGGGTCCATGCCGCTATACTGCCCGGCAACCCGCCGCCTCGCACGGGAGCCCCACGCGTGTCCCACGCCGTTCCCCCGTCCCCGTCGCTCGACCGACCGTCCGTGCCTCGCGCCTCGAAGGTCGATTCGATCCGGCCGACGTACGGGTTCGACGACGTGTCGCTCGCGCCCGGGACCGAGACGGTGGAGCCGGCGGACGTCGACACATCGGTCGAGATCGCCGGGCTGCGGCTCGCGATCCCGGTCCTCGCCGCCGCCATGGACGCCGTGGTCGACCCGCCGTTCGCCGGCGCGCTCGCGCGCCTCGGCGGGCTCGCCGTCCTGAACCTCGAGGGCGTTCAGACGCGGTACGAGGATGCGGACGCCGTCCTCCGGGGGATCGCGGATGCGCCCGACGATCGCGTGCACGACTTCCTGGCGGAGGCATACGACCGACCGATCCGCGAGGAGCTGGTGGCCCGGCGGATCGACGAGATCCGCGCCGCCGGCAGCCCCGCTGCCGTCTCGGCCACGCCGGGCGCCGCCCGCCACTGGGGTTCCTTCTGCGCGCGCCACGGCGCCGACCTGTTCCTCGTGCAGTCGCAGGTCAGCTCGGCGCGCCACCTCGCCTCCGGGTACGACCCGCTCGAGCTCGGCGAGTTCACGCGCGCCATGCCGATCCCCGTGGCGGTCGGCAACTCGACGTCGTTCGAGGCCGCCCACGAGCTGATGGCGCAGGGGATCGCGGCGATCTTCGTGGGCGTCGGGCCCGGTGCGGCGTGCACGACGCGCGAGGTGCTCGGCATCGGGGTCCCGCAGGTGACGGCGATCAGCGACGTCGCTGCGGCTCGCGACACCTACTTCGACGAGACCGGCCGGTACGTGCCGGTGGTCGCGGACGGCGGCATGCGGCGCGGGGGCGACGTCGCGAAGGCGATTGCGGCCGGCGCGGACGCCGTGATGCTCGGCTCGCCGCTCGCCCGCGCCGAGGAGGCGCCCGGACGCGGCACGAACTGGGGGATGGCGGCACCCTCGCCGGCACTCCCCCGCGGTACGCGGATCCGGGTCGGGACGGTCGGATCGCTCGAGCGGATCCTGCTCGGCCCGTCGCGCGTCACGGACGGCTCGGAGAACCTCGTCGGGGCGCTGCGGCAGTCGATGGCGGCGCTCGGGGCGCGGACGATCGCCGAGATGCAGCGGGTCGAGATGGTCTACGCGCCGGCGGTCCTGAGCGAGGGCAAGTCCTGGCAGCGCGCGAGGTAGGCGGGTCCGCCGGAGGCGGGCGACCGGACCCGGCGGGCGACGACATGGTCGCGTGGGGCCGGGCGGCCCGGATCGAGACGCGCGGACGGCGGTCCGGCCTCTGGCGCGCGGCGGTCGTCGGGTTCGTCGAGGAGCCGGACGGATCGTTGCTGGTCGCGGCCGACGAGTTCGCGCAGTGGGCGCGGAATCTCCTGGCGGCGCCGGTCGCGCGCGTGACGGTCGGCGACCGGACGTTCGAGGTACGGGCGGACGTCCTCGACGGCGACGATCGTGCGCGAGCGGTGCGCGAGCTCGTGTTGCGGTACGGGACGCCGTCGGAGCGGCTCGGCGACGGGCCGGCATTCCTGCTGCGTCCCGAGGTGCCCGCCGAAGCGGCCGAGCGCCGGTAGACTCGAACGAGAGCGGCAGGGAGGGATCGTGTCGGAGCTCGAGCCGGCTCGGCCGGAAGCGGAGCGGCGAGAGGCCGTCGCTCGCTCCGAGGACCACGAGCGACGGTCGCCGCCCCAGCGGGGCAGGACGGTCCACGGCGAGCCCGCGAACGCCGGCCACCGCGTGCTGGTGCCGGACGACGCCG
>JAKAAV010000401.1 GCA_021802185.1 Chloroflexota bacterium
GCCCGACGCGTTCCCCACCGCTCCGCTCGTGCTCCGGCGCGGCGCGCGCCTCTCCCAGGAGCGGCTCCTCCGCGAGCTCATCGACCTCGGCTACGACGGCGTCACGGAGGTCGGCGGCAGGGGCGAGTTCGCGCGGCGCGGCGGGATCGTCGACCTCTTCCCGCCCGGCCAGGCGCTGCCGGTCCGGGCCGAGTTCTTCGGCGACGAGATCGATTCGCTCCGCGCGTTCGACCCGGCCGACCAGCGCTCGATCGGGACGGTGGCCTCCGCGGCCGTGCTGCCAGCGGGGGAGTTCCTGCTGCCACCCGACGCGCCCGCCGTCCTGCGCTCCCGCCTCGGGCGGCTGGCCGCGCACCTGCCTGCGCTGCTCGCCGCCGACCTCGACCGGATGCTCGCGACGCGCGACCCGGGCGACGCGGCCGAGGTGTGGGCCGGCGTCCTGGCGCCCGCGACGGGCATCGAGCACGTCGGCGACGCGATCTGGCTGATCGACGAGCCCGGGGACGTCGATCAGGCGGCGGCGCTGCTGTGGGAGCAGGCCGAGGACCGCCGCCGCGAGCTCATCGAGAGCGGGGACGTGCCCGACGCGTGGCCGGAGGCGTACCTCGACCACCGGACATGGCAGCGGACGCTGCACGCGGCTCGGACGCTCGAGCTGACCTGGGAGAGCGACGCCGATGGCGCGCCACCCGGAGGCAACCCGTTCGGCTGGCGGGAGCCCGCGCTGCCGCCGCAGCGGATCGCCGGCGTCGGCGAGGCGATCGCCCGCTGGCGAACCGAGTCGCGGCGAATCGTCGTCACGTCGGACCAGTCGGCCCGCCTGTCCGAGCTGCTCGAGGAGGCCGGGATCTTCGCCGCGCCGGTTCGTCGCGTGGAAGTGCCGCCCGCGCCCGGCTCGATCGCGCTCGTCGAGCGCAGCCTCAACAGCGGCTTCGAGGATGGCCCCGACGGGCTCGTCGTCGTCTCGGATCGGGAGCTGTTCGGGTCGGTCCGCGTCCGCCGACCGCGCGCGCTCCGTCGGGTCGTCCCGCGCGACCTCCTCGACCGGCTCACGCCCGGAGATCTCGTCGTCCACGTCGACCATGGCATCGCGCGGTACGGCGGGATGGTCCGGCGGAGCGTCGGCGGGACGGGCGACGAGCGCGACTACCTGGAGCTCGACTTCTCGGGCGCGGACCGGATCTTCCTCCCCGTCGAGCAGGTCGATCGGATCAGTCGGTATTCCGGCGGCGAGAACCCGCAGCTCTCGAAGCTCGGCGGTGGGGAATGGGCCCGCACGCGGGCCCGGGTCCGCCGAGCGGTCACGGAGCTCGCGAAGGACCTGCTCGAGCTGTACTCGGCGCGAGCCCGCGCGCAGGGCCACCCGTTCGCACCGGACACCCCCTGGCAGCAGGAGATGGAGGCGGCGTTCCCGTACGAGGAGACGCCCGACCAGACCCGCGCGGTGGTCGAGACGAAGGTCGACATGGAGCGGGCCGAACCGATGGACCGGCTCGTCGTGGGCGACGTCGGCTACGGCAAGACCGAGGTTGCGCTCCGGGCGGCATTCAAGGCGATCCAGGACGGGTTCCAGGTGGCAGTGCTGGTGCCGACGACCGTCCTCGCGCAGCAGCACTTCACGACGTTCACGCAGCGGTTCGCGGCGTATCCCATCTCCGTCCGTCTGCTGAGCCGGTTCGTGCCGGCCACGCTGCGCGACGCGACGGTCGCGGGGCTTGCCGACGGCAGCGTCGACCTGGTCATCGGGACGCACCGGCTGCTCTCGAAGGACGTCCGGTTCCGGCGGCTCGGGCTCGTGGTCGTGGACGAGGAGCAGCGCTTCGGGGTCGCCCACAAGGAGCGGCTCAAGCAGCTCCGGCGCGCCGTGGACGTGCTGACGCTCTCGGCCACGCCGATCCCCCGGACGCTGAACATGGCACTCTCCGGCGTCCGCGACATGAGCGTCATCGAGACGCCGCCCGAGGATCGGCTGCCGATCCAGACGCGCGTCGCCGAGGCGTCGGCGGGCCTCGTCCGGGACGCGCTGCTGCGCGAGCTCGACCGCGGCGGACAGGCGTTCTTCGTGCACAACCGCGTCGAGACGATCGAGGCGCAGGCCGAGCAGCTGCGCAAGCTGCTGCCACAGGCCCGGATCGCGGTCGCTCACGGGCAGATGCCGGAGGGCCAGCTCGAGAAGGTCATGCTGGCGTTCTCCGAGGGCGCGTGGGACGTGCTGGTCTGCACGACGATCATCGAGTCCGGGCTCGACATCCCGAACGCGAACACGATCGTCATCGACCGGGCCGACGCGCTCGGCCTGGCCCAGCTCTACCAGCTCCGCGGGCGTGTCGGCCGGAGCTCGCGGCGCGCGTACGCGTACCTGCTGTACCGGCGCCGGGACCGCTTGAGCGAGGTTGCGCGCAAGCGGCTCCAGGCGATCTTCAACGCGTCGGAGCTCGGTGCCGGGTTCCAGATCGCGCTCGCGGACCTCGAGATCCGGGGCGCCGGCAACATCCTGGGGGCCGAGCAGCACGGGCACATCGCCGCGGTCGGGTTCGACCTGTACACGCGGCTGCTCGCCGAGGCGGTGGAGGAGCAGAAGGCGGTCCTCGAGGACCGCGAGCCGAACGTCCCGAGGCCGTCCTCGATCGTCGACCTGCCGATCGACGCCTACCTGCCCGACGAGTACGTGGGCGGCGAGGCACAGAAGCTCGAGGTGTACCGGCGGCTCGCGCGCGTGACGACGGAGGATGAGCTGGGGGCGGCCCGCGCGGACCTGGCCGACCGGTACGGTCCGCTGCCGCCACCCGCGGAGCGGCTGCTCGACGTTTCTCATC
>JAKAAV010000402.1 GCA_021802185.1 Chloroflexota bacterium
GGGGATCGCGCGGGCCATCCTCGAGCGGCTTCCCGGCGCGACGCTGCTCGTCATCGACGATGCGTCGCCCGACGGGACGGGCGAGCTCGCGGACGGGCTGGCGGCCGGCGATTCGCACGTGCGAGTGCTCCACCGGCCGGGCAAGCAGGGGCTGGGGCGCGCGTACGTCGACGGGTTCCGGGTCGCGCTCGACGGCGGGGCCGGCCGAATCGTCCAGATGGACGCGGACTGGTCGCACGACCCGGCGTACCTCCCGGCCCTGCTCGACCCGCTCGACCACGGCGCTTCCCTCGTCATCGGCTCGCGCTACGTGCGTGGCGGCGGGGTGCGCGACTGGGGCCTCGCCCGCAAGGTCGTCTCCCGTGGGGGGTCGCTGTTCGCCCGCATCGTGCTCGGCCTCGGAGTCCACGACCTCACCGGCGGCTTCAAGGCATGGCGGCGCGAGCTGCTCGCGACGATCCCGTGGAGCGGCGTCCATGCCGGCGGCTACGTCTTCCAGATCGAGACGACCTACCTCGCCACGCGGCTCGGCGCGCGTGTCGCCGAGGTCCCGATCGTGTTCCCGGACCGCCGTGTCGGGGTCAGCAAGATGTCCCGCAGGATCGTCGTCGAGGCGCTGCTCGTGGTCCTGACGCTGCGCTGGGACGAGGTGCGCGGCCGGAGCCTCGCGGCCGGCACGCGGGCGGCCGAGGTGGCCGGGGGGGCACGCCCCCGAGTGGGCGCGCGAGCCGCGGTGGACGCGCCGGTGGCGACCGACGGGCCACGTGCGGCAGTCGACGCGGCAGCCGCGGTGGACGCGCCGGTGGCGATCGACCCCGTCGTGGGAGCGACAGTGGCCGCGACGAGCGCTTCCGGTACCGATCGACGCGGGACGTGATGCGCGAGCTGGTGGGCGTCGAGCCGCCGACCCATGCTCCGCCGTCACCGGCGCGGGTCGTCATCGACCTGCGACCGCTCCAGGAACCGGACCGCACGCCGATCACCGCGGCATATCTCCGCAATCTGCTGGCGGCGTTCGCGGCCGACCCCCTGCCGGGGGAGTCCTTCGTGCCCGTCCTGCGACTGCTCCGGCCCGACCCGACGCGCGACCTCGAGCGCGATGGGCTGCCGGTGGCGGTGCGGCGGCGCGTGCTGCCGACGACACGGTTCCTGCGCTCGGCCGGACTGACCGTCGACGCGTTCCAGCTGCGGTCGGCCGAGCTCCGCGTCGATCCCGACCGCGGGGAGCCGTCCGCGGCCGGCGTCCTGTACCACACCGCGGGCGGGGCCGTTCCGCTGGGATCCGCCGTGCCCGTCGTCGCGACGCTCCTCGACCTCGCGCCGTGGGAGCTTCCGACGATCTACGCCGCCAGTCCTGCGGCCCGGTTCGGTCACCGGCTTCGCGCGCGCATCCTGCGCGACGCGACCCGCCTCATCGTGTGCTCCGATGCCACCGCCGACGCCGCGCGGCGGCTCCTGCACGTCCGATCCGACCGGATCGCCGTCGTTCCGCTCGCCGCCGGGAGCGCGTTCGTGCCCGGCTCGGGGCGGCCGGAACGCGTCTCGGGCCTTCGCGCGAGGCTCGGCCTTCCCGCGCGGTACTTCGTGTTCACCGGCCGCTACGATGCGAGGAAGGACCTCGGGACGCTGTTCCGGGCGCTCGCCGCGCTCCGCGAGGAACGCGCGCCCGGCGAGGTCCCGTGGCCGCCCGTCGTCGTGCTGGCCGGCGCGCTCGACGAGCTGGACACGGATGCCCCGGCGCTCGCACGGTCGGCGGCGCGCCACGGCGCCGAGGACCTCGTGCGGCTGGTCCCGCACCTGGCGCCGGAGGACCTGGCGACCCTCGAGGCAGGGTCGGCCGCGGCGGTCTTCCCGGCGATCAGCGAGGGGACGGGCCTCGCCGCCATCGAGGCGCTCGCCGTCGGTGTGCCGGTCATCGCGTCACGCGTCGGGCCGCTTCCCGAGCTCGTCGGGCCGTCGGGGATCATCGTCGAACCCCGCGACCCGGAGAGGCTCGCCGCGGCGCTCCGGGCCGCGTGGTCGGGGCACATCCACGATCAGCTCCGGCGTGCCGCACGGCAGCGGGCGAAGGGACCGCGACGGACCTGGGTCGACGTCGCGCGCGAGACACGAGCCGTCTACTCGGCCGCGCTCGAGAGCCGGCCGGAGCGGGCGCGTCGGGACCAGGCGTGACGCTGCATGCCGGGGCGCCGTGACTCACCGGCGCCGCGCTCGTGCTCGGTCGGGGAGGCCGTCCCTGCTCCGGTTGACGCCCCGCTGCGTCAATGATCGGCCCTGGCTGATGCCCGGTTCCGCCTGATGCCCGGCTGCGGCCCCGGCCGATGATCGGCCCCGGCTGATGCCCGGATCGGCCCGGGCGTTCGTCCTTCGCCACACCGAGCTGCGGCCCGTCCCCGGCGTCGAGGACCTCCGGCTCCATCTCACCGACGACGTGCTCGCCGTCTGGCACGCGGCCCAGGTCGAGACGCGCGATCCGGATGCCGCCCTGCCGTACTGGGCCGTCGCGTGGGGAGGCGGGCTCGCGGTCGCGCGGCACCTCCAGGGCCATCCCGGGCTCGTGTCGGGCCGCCGCGTGTTCGACCTCGCGTCCGGGTCGGGACTGTGCGCGATCGCGGCGGTCCGGGCCGGCGCCGCGCGCGCGGTCGCCGCGGACATCGACCGGTTCGCGCTCGCGGCGGTCGCGCTCAACGCGCGGGCGAACGGCTGCCGGGTCGACGTCGTCGGGCGCGACGTGCTCGAGGAGCCGCCTCCCGACGCGGACGTCGTCCTTGCCGGCGACTGCTGGTACGAGGCGCGGCTCGCGGAGCGGGTG
>JAKAAV010000403.1 GCA_021802185.1 Chloroflexota bacterium
CGTCGCGGTGCGCGTGGTGCCCGACCGCACCTTGGAGGCAGCGGCACAGGTCATGCGGCGGCGCCTTCGTGACCTCCCGTCATCGGGCACGGTGGCCGTCGCTGACGGCTCGCTGAGGGTCTCTGTGCAAGGTCCCGACTGCGCTCGGATGCATCCACGCTGCGGGTGCTCGGGGCGACGGGTCAGCTGTGGCTTCGACCGGTCCTCTGCGGCGCCCCGTCGTACGTGCCGCCGCCCGGCGGCGCGTTACCTGCGAAGGGTCACCTCCCGGCTTGCCCACCCGCGTATCGCTACGGCGCGACCTTCTTCAGCGGCAACGGCGGGAGCCAGTATGCGCCGGGTCTTGCCGAGTACCCGCCGCTCGCCCAGGACCCGAGCACGTCGCAGGCCGACGATCTCGCCCATCCAGGCCAACCGGTCCTTCTCGGGTCAGGTGCCGGTGGGATCGCACCTCGCTACCTGCTCGGGCCGGCAGTCGCCACGTCGGCCATCGTGCGGCGCGCTCGAGCTGAGCGCGACGCCACCATGCAATGGCTCGTCGTGATGACGTTCACTGCCTCGGGCAGCCGCCAGTTCAACCGCATCGCTGCCTCGCACTTCCGCGAGCCCCTCGCCAACGACGTGGACGGGTTCGTCGTGTCGGCCCCCTTGATCCTGGCGCGCAACTTCGGCGGCACCGCCCAGATCACCGGCGCCTTCACGAAGGCATCGGCCCGGGCGCTCGCCAGCGAGCTGACCTCGGGGCCGTTGCCCGTCTCGCTCAGGATGGTCGCGACCGCCTCGACGACGCAGAGGACCTGATCGAGCCCGAGGTGTCGGCCCGGCCGGCACCTGCAGGGTCCATGATGCCTCTTTGTTGCCCGCTAGCAGGCCGTTCATGGTTCCGATGCCGACCACTGTTGACCCCCGCTGACCGGCATTTGCCGAGCCTTGGTTCGCACGGTGGTTCTCACGGGAGGCATTGTCCACAGGCCACGAAGGGCCTCCTCGAGCATTGCGCGACCGTCAGGGCCGTCAGGCTCCCAGTGCCGCCCGGGCGAGCCGAACGAACCGTGTGCAGACGGCCCGAATCCGTTCCGGGGGCACGGCAATGCGGAGCGAGCGCACCGCCATCTCGACGCCCCGAGCGGCGGGCGCGCCGAAGAGCCCGCCCAGGAGCACGACGGCCTCCTGGCACGGCGGGCCCGCCCGGTCGTCCTCGAGCAACGGCCGCAGCCGGCCGAGGAACTCGTCGATGGGCGTGGCGAGCATCAGGCGGTAGACGTCCGCCGCGTCCTTGTCGGCAATCCGGTCATCCGCGCCCGCGTCCAGTCGGTCGCGGAGCTTGTGGAGCTTCGCCACGACGAGCGCCGCCGGACCGGCGACGCGGACGACGAACCGGCGGGGGTCGGCGCCGTCCAGCGCGGTGACCTCGCAGGGATCGCTGTCGAGGATCGCTCCCTCGAGGCCGCGCGCCTTTCGAGCCGCCATCTTGTCGTGCGGAGGAAGGCGGACGCCCCGACGGCCTCCGGGCGGTGCGAACCGCTCGGGCACCATCGGGTCGGCCGGGATGTCGAACTCGTCGTCGCCCGCTCGAACGGTCTTGGCCCACGCGCCCGGATTGCCTTCCTGGCGGAAGGCCCCCTGGCGCATCATCTGCTCGACGCGTGGCGCCTCGGCGAGCTCGGCCGGCGAGAGCACGAGATCGGCGTCGGTCGTGTAGGGGGCGACGGCGATGCCGCCATCGCCCGTGCGGAGGTACACGGCCTGTGCCCCGACCACCACCACCGCCTCGCGCTGCGGCCCGAGCGCCTCGAGGGCATCGAGGAGGACGAGCCGCGCTGCGACGTAGGGCGGCTCCGGGGCGGGCACGGCCACCTCGTCACCGAACCGTGCCGTTGCGACCATCGATCACCGGCAGCTGCCAGCGGCGCTCGTCCTCGCGCATCCACTCGAGGACCGCCTCTCCCTCCGACGGCATCCGACCGCTGCCGGAGAGGCAGTCGATCGCGGCCTGGCTCGGGGCCGCCCACGCGATGCCACCGTCTCGTTGGCAACCCGTGAAGACCACGTCGTTCTCTGGCTCGATGAGCACCGTGTCGGCACCCGCATCCGTCGGGAGCAGGTCGAGCTCGGCCGCCAGCGCGTCGGCCACGGGGGCGTAGACCACGAGGAGGGTCGGCGCAGCGACGGGCGCCAGGCGTGCCGCGGCGAACGACCCCGTGACCATGGGCAGCGGGCTCGACGGCGATCGCCGGCGAAGCTCCTCCAAGACGGCGGCCGCCCCCTGGCGGGCGACGTAGCGGAGCGAGCGGCCCCGCCGGAACAGATCGGCAGACTGCGCCCGGCGGCGGAGCAGGGCGGCCCAATCGACCCGCGTCACCGGTCCGAACGACTCCCGCTCGATGAGCCCCTCGTCCCGGAGGGTGGCGAGGATCCGAGACAGGTAGCCCTCGTTCACGCCGGCCGCAGCGGCGATCTCGGCGGCGCTGAAGGGCGGCACGTTGTCGACGAGCGCCCGGACGACGCCACCCGCCTTCGCGCCCCGGAGGCTGCTGCGTTGCTTGGTCGCGCTCGGGTCGCTGGTCGCCCCCTCGGTCTCGATGAAGATACCGGGGTAGTCGAGGCTGATCCGCACGTTCCCGGTCAGATCGACGTAGCTGACGTTCTCCTCGACCAGCAGGCTCCGGACGCGTTCGCCGACGTACGGGGCGACGAAGAGGATCGGCTGATTGCCCATCTTCCGCCGCAACCGCCGCCACGGCCCCCCGAGGAGCGCCTCGATGTCACGGGGTGCCGCGCGCACCGTCGCTTCGACGAG
>JAKAAV010000404.1 GCA_021802185.1 Chloroflexota bacterium
GCACGTTCGGGGGTTGGGTCCGGAGCCGACGCGGGTTCGGGGGTTGGGCCCGGGGGCGGCCGGTGGGGCGCGTGGTTCGCGCGGCCAGGTCGAGTTCGTGCATGTGGTTCACGAACGCGCCCGGGCCATGCATGAGATTCATGCTGGCGACCAGTTGCGACCAGTTGCCGGCTCGCGGGCGGGCGAGGGAGGGGTGGGCGGCCCTTGACCACCGCGTGCCACGTCGATCTCGTGCATGTGGTGCACGGACGCGACCGGGACGGCCGCTTCCGGTGTCGTGCTCATGCACTGGCTCACGAATCCGACCATCCAGTCGTCGACGGTGGCGTCACCTGGTCGGCAGCGTGAACCTGATGCAAGTGCGGTCGAGCCGTCGCTACGTGGCCTCGGCCGGGACTCATCGAGGCTCTGCCTCGATCCCGCCGAGGCTCCGCCTCGATCCCGCCGAGGCTCCGCCTCGATCCCGCCGAGGCTCTGCCTCGATCCCGCCGAGGCTCTGCCTCGATCCCGCCCTGGCGTCGCGGACTGCTCGGACGCAGACGTGCCTGTGTGGCAGGAAGCGTCGTTGCTGGTGGCTTCTGGCCCTTTGGCCGAGCGTCCACCAAGTGGCGGAGGGTCGCAGCGCTAGCTGCCAGCGAGCGCGGCAGCATCTGCGAGCGCCGCGAACGCCGGGGCGACAAGGTCTTGCTCGTTCTGGCCGATCCCCGCCGCCTCTGCCGCGGCGTTCCACCGCACCAGCGACTCGACCACCTCGGCGAGGATCTGCCGGGCCTCGCCCTCGGAGAGCGCGTAGAGCCTGTGCGTGGCGAAGGCAGTGAGCGGGTCCTGACCGTCGCTGCGACCGTCGAGCGAGAGGCTGTGCGGGTGTGCGGCACGTGCCGGGTTCATGTCGAATGCGGGCGCGAGGCGCCAACCCTCCGAGGTCCGCAGGAAGCCGTGGTTGCGCAGGTGACCGTCCCGGTTGCCGGCGATGACGTTGAACATCAGGCGGCGGAACATCTGGGCGAGATCCAGCTTCACCGCACCTGGCGCGCCGTATCGACTGATCGCCTGGGCGATGTCCGGGTAGGAGGCTGGCTCGCCGGCACGGTGGTCCGTCAGGGTCATCGCCGAGATGAACAGGCGACGGGATCCGTCGGCGGCCCGGTCGAAGCGGCGCACGAGGTACGTGCGTCCACGTCCGGGGCCGTTCACGGCCTCCAAGCGGTGGTCGGCCACCTCGACGCCCGCGTGCGCCGCGAGGTCGGCGTAGACGAACTCCCACGCCCCGATGTCCAGACGGCGGTCCTCGCGCGACGGGAACTTCGCGATCCAGAGGCTCCCGTCCGAATCACGGACATTCGCTTTGGGTCGCCCTCCACCGAGCGATGACCCTGGGACGACGAGGTCGCGAAGGCGGCGCTCGCCGATCTCGGCGTCAGGGTTGTCCTCGAGCCATCGGGCGAGGTCCTGGAGCTCACGCAGCGAGGCCATCGGCGGGACGGCCGGGTCGCCGTCGCGGATGAATGGACCGCTCGGGGTCAGGCCGAGCCGAAGGGCGCCCATCCGCGTCTCATCGGAGACTCCGACGAGCATCTCCCAGTTGCCGAGCAGCCTGTGCTGCTCGCGAGTGAGGAGCATCTGGCCCCAGGCATCGGGGGTCGTGTCGAGAAGCGCAGGCGGCAGGACGTCGGTTCCCAACGGCTGATCGCCGGGGAACAGGAGCGTGCGCGGATCGAGCGGGAACGCATCCTTGCGGTCGAGCCACGTGCCCTCGTATGCGAACGAGACCGCCCGGCGCTGACCAGGGCCGGGCCAGCGCACGAGCGATCCGACATGACGTGCCGGACCAAGCTCCGGCGCGTCAAGCACGACCGCGAGGCGCTCCCCCCTGTCCGCCATCAGGCGACCCCGCGGCGACGGTGAGGCAGCGGGGTTCTTGCGTCGGCCAGCCGGTTGCCCAGCTCATCATCAGAGGCGATCCGGTCGAGGTCCTCGTCGAGCGCCAGTATCTCGAGGACGCGGGCGAGAACGGCGGCACTCACCGACATGTCGCCGGCCTCGAGCTTGCGCAGGGTGGTCCGCGAGACGAAGGCGCGCTCGGCCATCTCTGTCTCACTCATGCGCCGGCGCAGGCGCGCGGCGCGGAGGCGCGCGCCCAGCGCCTCCGTACGCCGTTGGGTGGCGGGGAACAGCATCCTGGCGGGCCGACTCATGGTCAATAGTCTAGTCAGGAACTGCCGTTCTTGTCAGGAGTAATAGGCATTGTGGCTACCACGGGCGTGGCTCTCAGCAGCCATCAATCGACGTGCCTGAAGCCAACCACCAACAACAGTTCCTGCCGCACAGGTTGCGGAGGCCCTTGACAGGGGCAACGTTCTGCATTTGCTCCATCCCGCGGCGAAGCGGCCGCTGGCTCGGGGCCTTTACCCCGCGGAGCACCGAGATGGGAGACAGGACGAGCGGCGCCTCAGAACGGCGGTGGCGGGGGAGCGGATCGCGCCCGATTGGCAGGCCCCACGGCTCGGGGAGATCGACGCACCCCCGCCGCCCGTCCCACGCAGTACATCCTCCGGCGCACGTTCGCCCGGCGCTTCGCTGAGTCGGGTGGGACCGTCGAGGAGCTGGCGCGCCTGATGGGCCACGAGCCCTCCAGCATCCCGATGCTCCTGAAGACCTACTACCGACCGTCCGACGCGCGTCTCGCCGCCGCTCACCGACGGCTGCGGCCGCTGGACGGCCTCGCCGACGCCGCGTAGCGCGCCACCGACGGCGAGCGCCATGCACCCCCGACGATGCGCGACCCGGGGGCGTAGCGCTC
>JAKAAV010000405.1 GCA_021802185.1 Chloroflexota bacterium
TCACCGTCGGCCTCGGCGGTGCGTTCGCCCTGGTCACCGGCTGTTTCAGGGGGTGAAGAGAGAGTGCGCTCGGAGGAACTCGAATCCCCAACCTTCTGATCCGTAGTCAGATGCTCTATCCAATTGAGCTACGAGCGCGTGATCGCTGGAGCAGTCTAGACGGTGGGGGGTGGGGTCCTGGCCGGGGGCGGGGGCGCTGCCAGAGTTCCTGGTCAGGGCCAATAAAGCTGGGGGATGCCCGGCTGTGTCGCGGCCTGCCCGTGGGTGCGCATGACGGCCCGGACGGGGCGGAGACGGGCGCAGACGAGAACGGCGGGGAGGAGGCGGGCGGGAACAGGGAGGTGACCGGGTAGTCGACCTGGAGGGCCGGGTCGTAGGCGTCCCACTCCTCGACGTAGCCCATCGCGATCTCGACGGTCTTCCAGCGTCCTTGCGCGAGCACCTGCTCCAGGGTGCCGTGGGACCTGGCCTTCGTCGTCGCGCCGCCGCGGCGCATGCTGTGCGTCGCGATGCGCCGCTCCAGATTCGCCGCCCGAACGGCGGCCTCCAGGTCGGCACGGTAGCTCGCGTAGCCGATTCCCGCGTCGGGATTTCGTGCGCTTGGGAACATGGGACCACCTTTCTCTAGAGCCACTCCCGCCTCCGCCGCGGCGCGATGCCAGCGCCGCAGCTCCGCGACGAGGTCGATCTCGCTGCCGGCAGGCGGGTCGAGACCGACGACGGTTCCCTCGGCGGCGGTCTTGGAGTGGGGGACGAACGCCGCGTAGCCGAGCCCGTTGCGCAGGATCCCGCCCCAGCGGATGCCGAGGACCTCGTGAGCGCGCAGCCAGCCCGAGTAGGCGAGCGTCACGGCGAAGCGCAACCGGGCGGCGCGATAGGGACTGAGGCACGTCGGCGCGGCGGCGATGAGGGCGCGATACTCCGCCGGGCGGAGCGCGGCGACCGGCGATGTCGCGGTCCCGTAGAGCCGCGCATAGCCGGTCAAGACGTCGTCCACCCCGTCGCCGCACGGGTCGACGCCGTACTCCGCGTCGTGGAAGCGACGGACGGCGCCGACGAGGAGGCGGAGCGTGCCGTGTGCATTGCCGTCACAGGCGGCAAGGAGAAGCTGCACGTCGCTGTCGGTGACCGGTCGGGCGATGCCGTGCGCGTCCCACCACCGGCAGGCGAATCGCCACTGGTAGCCGGCCGATCCGGTGCTCGCCGTCGCGAGTCCGAGAAGCGGGTCGCGCGCCGCGTGCTCGGTCTCGGAGCGGAGCCAGGCGGCGTCCAGGTTCGCGTAGCGGTCGTTGCTCATGGCGCGAGCCCCAGCTGCGCGGCGGTGTCCTCGGGGGCGCGCATCGCCTCGTAGTAGCCGTAGGCGGTCTGGGCGGTGATGCCGATCCGGGCGGCCACTCGGGAGAGGAACACACCGCGCTCGAGAAGCTCGGAGATGAGCGTCCGGCGGAAGCTGTGCGCGCCGACGCGCCCCTCGACGCCGGCCGCCTCGAACAACGACGACAGCGCCGCGCCTCCGCTGCTCCGGTGCAGCGGCCCGCCAGTCCGGCCGGGAAAGAGCGGCGCGTCGTCGGGGAGGTCGGGGCCGAGGAGGAACAACCACAGCTCGAGCCGGGCCATCGTCCCCGGCAGCTGCGCGGCGGCAAGCCCGGTCACCTGGCCCCGGCCGAACTGGTCGTTCTTCCGTCGCCGGGTGCGCAGCTGCCAATCACCGTCGTCGGACACGCGGAGGTCGCCGAGCACGAGCGTGAGAATCTCCGCCACCTCCCGCCGACGGTGCGCAAGAGCGCGGCGTACGCCTGCGTCCGCACCCAGCGCACGAGATCCCTGTCCACCAGCCACGCGAGGCGATCGGCATCCGCCTCGGTCGCCCGGGCGGCGGGGTCGATCCGTCCGTCCCGGCAGGCCCGCTGGAGCCGCTTGCGCAACCGCGCGCGGTCGACCTCGAGCGTGTGACCTGTACCGGGCCAGGCGGTCCGCCGCGTCAGCTCTTCGGCCGCGCAGTGGCCACATCCGATCGCCAACCCCGGGCGATGCCCGAGGACGACAAGCCGGGGGCGCGCTCTCGACCCGGCCAGAAACCCGATCGCGTCACCGCCACGCCCCGACGTCTCGTCGGCGCACGCGCCAATCGCGCCGTCGCCGGTGAGCGGGTGCGGACCGAGCGTCGCCGAGTGCACCGCTGCGGCGAGGCTGAGCGGCGCACACGCCCAGAGCGCCGCGGCGACGCGGTTGAGGAGGACGTCGTCGCTCGGTCGAGGTGGGGGGACCTGCGCAAGCGTCTCGATCTCTGCTGGCGCGAGTCGTCGACGGCGCTTGCCATCGACCGGCGCTTCGCGTCGCACCCTCTGCATCGCGCGCCGGACCAGGGGCCAGTCGGAGGCTCCCGGGTGTCCCATCGCGGCCAGCGCGTCTGCGATGTCGGCGCGCCACTGGCCGATCGTGCCCGCCGTGCAGCCCGTGTGCTGGCCGCGATCGGCCGGTCGACCGGAGACGCCGTGGCGCAGCTTGTCGAGCAGAAAGGCGGCGAACCCCTCATCGCTCGCCGCGGCGACGTTCTGCCGTTCGCACCAGTCGAGGTAGGCCGCGCGATGGCTCTCTTTCGCGCGAGTGACGCGGGGCGCGTGAGCGGCGAGCGCGCGGATCTCCGCCGCGCGCTCTGCCAGCTCGTCGGGGTCCCGCACGGTGACGATCTGGCCGGAGCCGTTCGTCAACGACGTGGCGAACTGGCCCGACGGGGTCTCGAGCAGCCGCCAGGTGGACAGGTACCGGACGAGGGGGAACGACCTGGCGA
>JAKAAV010000406.1 GCA_021802185.1 Chloroflexota bacterium
CGTACCTGTTCTTCGTGCGCACGCCCTCGTTCGAGGTCGTCGGCGCCAGCCCCGAGCTGCTTCTGCGCGTCGAAGGGGACCGCCTCACGACGCACCCGATTGCCGGCACGCGGCCGCGCGGCGCGGACGACGACGAGGACGAGCTGATCTCCGAAGAGCTCCAGCGTGACCCGAAGGAGCGCGCCGAGCACGTGATGCTCGTCGACCTCGGCCGCAACGACCTCGGCCGTGTGGCTCGTCCCGGCAGCGTCGCGGTCACGCGGTACATGGAGGTCGAGCGATACAGCCACGTCCTCCATCTCGTGAGCCACGTGGAGGCCCGGCTCCGGCCCGACCTCGACGCGCTGGACGCGCTCCGCAGCGTCTTCCCCGCCGGCACGCTGTCCGGCGCGCCGAAGGTCCGGGCGATGCAGCTGATCGCCTCGCTCGAGCGCGAGCGGCGCGGCCTGTACGGCGGGGCGGTCGGCTACGTCGGATACGACGGCGGCCTCGACACGGCGATCACGATCCGGAGCGCGGTGCTGACGAACGGCGCCGTCCACGTGCACAGCGGCGCCGGGATCGTCGCGGGGAGCCGGCCGGACCGCGAGTTCGACGAGACCGAGCACAAGGCGGCCGCGCTGCGGCGCGCGTTCGAGCTCGCTGCGGAGCCGGTGGGAGCCGGATCGGCGGCCCGAGGAGGCTCGACGGATGACGCCGCGGCGAGGCCTGGGCACGAGCCGGCGGCGTCGCGCCAGGGCATGGAGCCGTCCGCCGCGGGAGCTGCCGGGGAGCAGCAGGCGACGGGGGTCGGACAGTGATACTCGTCGTCGACAACTACGACAGCTTCACGTTCAACCTGGTCCAGGCCCTCGAAACAGCGGGCGCGGACCTGCTGGTCGTCAGGAACGACCGCATCGACAGGGCGGGTATCGAGGCGCTCGCCGATGGCGCCCTCGCGGGGCGCCCCCTCCGGGCGATCCTCGTGTCGCCGGGTCCCGGGAACCCGGACACCGCGGGTGTGTCGGTCGACGCGATCCGCGTGGCGGCGGACCGCGGAGTCCCGATGCTCGGGGTCTGTCTCGGCATGCAGTGCCTTGCCGCCGCGTACGGCGGCGCCATCGCCGCGGCGCCGACCCTCGTCCACGGCGAGGCGAGCATCGTGGAGCACGACGGCCTCGGGGTCCTGCTTGGGGTTCCGTCGCCGTTCCGGGCCGGTCGCTACCACTCGCTGTGCGTGGACGAAGCGGCGCTTCCCGCCGAGCTCGAGGTCACGGCGCGGACGGCCGACGGCGTCGCGATGGCCCTGCGCCACCGGTCGCTGTCGCTGGAGGGCGTCCAGTTCCATCCCGAGTCGGTGCTCACGCCCGAGGGACCGCGCGTCCTCGCGAACTTCCTCCGCCTCGCAGGCGAGGGGGAGCCGGAGGTGCTGGACGAGGCAGCCGCCACGTCGTTCGCGACGCGTGGGATGCGGACGAGGGTCGTGGGTGGGGCCGGGGGCACGGGTCGTGGTCCGGGTGCCGTGGAGTCGAGTGCGCCGTCCGACGGCGGCCGCGAGGCGACCTCGGCGGTTGCCGGGGGCATGGTCGGGGAAGAGGATCGGATGCGCACGGAGGCGACGGCCCGATGAGCGAGCACGTGCGGGCCGCTCTGGCCGCGGTGGTCGATGGACGAACGCTCTCGTCCGACGAGGCGCGGCTGGCGATGGGCGCAGTCATGGATGGCGAGGCGACCCCGTCGCAGCTCGGCGCGTTCCTCGTCGCGCTCCGGATGCGCGGCGAGACGGTCGATGAGCTGGCGGGGTTCGCGCGGGCGATGCGCGAGCGCGTCGTTCGCGTCGATGCGCCGGATGGCGCGATCGACACGTGCGGCACGGGCGGCGATGGCCGCGGGACGTTCAACATCTCGACCGCGGCGGCCCTGGTCGTCGCGTCCTGCGGCGTGCCGGTGGCCAAGCACGGCAACCGCGCGATCACGTCGGCATCCGGCAGCTCCGACGTGCTCGACGCGCTCGGCGTGCCGACGCGACTCGGGCCTGTCGAGGCCGCGGCGATGCTCCGCGAGGTCGGCTTCGCGTTTCTGTTCGCGCCCGGGTACAGCCCTGCCATGAGGCACGCGGGGCCGACGCGCGCGGAGATCGGGATCCGAACGGCCTTCAACCTCCTCGGTCCACTCACGAACCCCGCGGGTGCGCGCCGCCAGCTGCTCGGCGTCGCGGACGGTGCGGCGGCCCGACGGCTCGCGGACGTCCTGCGCGCGCTCGGCACCGAGCGCGCGCTCGTGGTCCACGGCGATCGGCTCGACGAGCTTCCCCTCGACGGGACGGGCGTGGCGTACGACGTCACGCCGGGCGGCGTCGCGCGACACGAGGTGCTGCCGGAGGACGTGGGCCTGCCGCGGGCCTCGACCGAGGATCTCGCCGGGGGGACGCCGGCGGAGAACGCGGCACGGATGGAGTCGCTGTTCGAGGGCGAGCGCGGGCCGATCCACGACGCCGTGGCCCTGAACGCAGGCGCTGCGCTGCTGGTCGCCGGACGCGTCGCCGACCTGCGGCAGGGTGTCGAGCTGGCCCAGCTCGCGATCCGCGACGGTCGTCCTCGCCGGCTCCTGGAACGGCTGCGCGCCCTCGAGGCGCGAAGGCGCGAGGCCGAGGAGGCCGGGGCGAGCGCGATCACCGCCGCATCGAACTCGGCCGCATCGAACTCGGCGGCGCATGCCGTGCCGTCGGCCCCGCGGCCCGGATCGGACTCGCCGGCCGGCGCCGCGAGCACGGGAGGCGGGCGATGAGCGTCACGTCGCCGG
>JAKAAV010000407.1 GCA_021802185.1 Chloroflexota bacterium
GGCCGTCGCTCAACAGGTTAGCCAATCCGTTCACAGTGCAGGTGCTCTCCGAGAGCGGCTCCGGCCATTCGTCGAGCTCGCGCGGCGCGCGCGGCGGGCGTCCGCGGCCGTGTGACCGCGCCCGGGGTCGACCTTGACGCGCAATCAACCACCGGACCCGGGCGGCCGTTCCACCATGCTTGTCGCCGTCCTGGAGGGGCCACGCGCCGCATTCGTCGGGCTTGCCAGCTTGCTGGGCGGGAGGTTCGGGTGGGCCGATAGCCGCCCCTCGGCCACGCCATCCCGGGCGCCTCGGGACCTCGCCGCTCGGGCCTCACCTCGTGATCGGGGCCATGTTCCCGGGCACGGCGACGAACAGGACGAGCACAGCGGCGACGAGCACCGCGAGGACGACCAGCGCGATGACCCATTCCGACCGCGACATCGGCGCGCCAGCCTGGACCGGCCGCGGCAGCGCGACGATGAGCAACGTCGCGAGCGGCCCGAGGAGCAGAGAGACGACGAACCAGAAGAGGCCGCTGCGGCCCTTGCCCTGCGCGAGGCCCGCGTTGATCAGCGCGAGCGTCCCCCAGCCGACCGCGTAGCCCGACTGACCGGCCATGGCGCCTCCTTCGGTCTCACGTCTCCTGCTGCGGGACGAACCCAGGATGCTTCCGCGTCGCGCGCTGGGCGCCGGGCTCGCCCGGGATGCCGAAGGCGCGCAGGTCGGCGAACGCATCGGCCAGCCGGCGAGCGAACAGCCGGCGGTCGATGCCGAGCGCCGCCGCCGTCTCGTCCGCATCGAGACGCATCCCGAAGCGAAGCCCGATCACGGCACGCTGCTCGAACGGCAGCGCCGCAAGCGCGGCGGCCAGATCCGATTCCGCGACGGCCTCCTGGTCAATCCGAATGCGAAACATGGCGCCGTCGGCGAGTGGACCGGACCCGACTCGCCGGCGCGCCTGCAGGACGCAGAGTCCTGCCAGCCACGGCATGAGCGGGAGGACTTCGTGGCGTCCCTCGATCGCCCGGAACGCGTCGACGAAGGTCCGTCGAACGACGTCCTCGGCGACCTCCGGCGTCCCAACGAGGCGTACCGCGAGCGCGAACAGGGGACGACTCGAAGAGGCGATCTCTGTATGCTGCCGGCCATGCCTGAACTCGACCTGCGTCTGGCCGACGGCAGGACCCTGCACGTCCACGACACAGGGCTTGGCGATCCGGCCGCCGGACTCACGCTCGTGTGGCACCACGGCTCGCCCCAGACCGGCGCCCCTTTGGCGCCCCTCGTGCAGGCAGCCCGCCGGCGTCAGATCCGGCTGCTCTCATACGGCCGGCCGAGTTACGGGGGATCGAGCCCGCAGGTCGGCAGGAGTGTCGCCGCGGCGGCGGCTGACGTGCGGGGAATCGTCGACACGCTCGGTGTCGCGTCGTTCGCAGTCATGGGGGCCTCCGGGGGTGGTCCGCACGCCCTGGCCTGCGCGGCGCTCCTGCCCGATCGGGTGGTGGGCGCCGTCACCCTCGCCGGCATCGCGCCTTTCACCGACGAGTTCGACTGGTACGCCGGGATGGCCGCACCGGGCGGCCTACGCTCGGCGACCGAGGGCCGGGAAGCGCGTGCGCGCTTCGCCGAGACGGATGTTTTCGACGAGTCGAGCTTCACCGCGGCCGACTGGGCGACCCTGCAGGGCGCCTGGTCGTCGCTCGGGGCCGACGCCGGGCGGGCTGGCCGGGCCGGGCCGGACGGCCTGATCGACGACGACGTCGCATTCGTCCACGCCTGGGACATCGAGCTGGACCAGATCCGGGCTCCCGTCCTCCTCGTGCAGGGCGGGGAGGACCGCGTCGTCCCACGCTCGCATGCCGAGTGGCTGCTGGGCCAGATCCCCACAGCGGAACTCTGGCTCCGACCTCGGGACGGCCACATTTCGGTCCTTCAGGCTGTGCCCGTCGCGATGGACTGGCTGCGCGGGCTGGTGTTGCCGGCGTAGACCCGACGATGCCGGTGCATGCGCGCGGCCGTCTGGGACACCGAGTGGGCCGAGGGACTCAGCCACCGGCTGTGACGCGCAAGCGCAGCTGCCTCAGGACACGCAGTCGATGCGGGCGTCGGCCGTCACCGCGATCCTGTCGCCAGGGCCCCTGCCCGACGCGTGGCGCCAGACGCCCTGACGGAACAACCGGCGACCGATCACGGTGCCAGGCGCGCGATCACCTGCCAGCCCATCTCCGCCCTGCCGCCCGCGGGCGTCCACGTGACCATCCGGACGAGATAGGTGGCCTCGCGCGGTCGGTACCCGACGCCGTCGGGCTCTGGCGCGGGTGACGGCGCGAACTCGTCGTAGGCACCGGGCTGGACGCGGATCGCGCCGGCCGGCACGACGATGGTGAACCCGCCACCCCTTTGCTGCACCGGCTGCTGCGCCGCCGTCATCAGCCACGAGCCGCCGCAGGTGTCGAATGGCGTGCCCGCGGGCGGCGCGTTGACGAACGACGCGCACGGCACGGCTCCCTCACCGACGAGCCAGGCATCGACCGGGTGCACCTGGAGCGGCAGGCCGTTCGTGACGAGCGGGTCGGCCAGCTCGGACAGGGGCAGCGGCGTGCCGCTGACGCCCAGGTACTCGAGACCGCTCGGGCGGACGAGGAGTGCGAGCACGTTGCGACCCTGCGCCTCCATTCCCGGGACGAACTGCGAGACGACGAAGGGCGTGGCGACGACCTGCTCCTTCGTGCCCTCGAGCACCCCGAGCGAGCACGGCCCGGGATCGGTGCACCCGCCCGCGGTGCCGGGCACG
>JAKAAV010000408.1 GCA_021802185.1 Chloroflexota bacterium
TTCGGATCGCGAGCCCCACCACGGCGACGGGATGCAGCGCGCCCGCGGCGCGTCGCGGCCGTGCCCCGCGTGTCCGAGACCGTGGCGGCGTTGACACGTCCCCCGAAACGCCAGGCCGTAACCTCGGGGACGATGGTCCGACCCGAGAGCCGGCAGGTGGTGCACGCGCGCCGGTGGCGCCGGCCAACACGTCGCGCACGCCCGTGACGCTCTGGATCATCCCGGTCTGCGCGGCCGTCGGTGGCGTGTGCGCGCTTCCTCTGCACGAGGCGACCGAGCGCAGCGTCGCGGCGCTTCGCCGGCGCTCCGGCGACGGCTCGGCCGAGGAGCGCGGGCGCGCCCGACCACCGTCCGCGCTCGGGCCCGGCGCCGTCCTCGCCGCGACCGTCGCGCTGGTCGAGGCGGCGGCCGCCGCGCGCCTCGGGGTGAACTGGGGGCTCGTCCCCGCGTTCGTCTTCTTCGCCGGGCTCGCGGCCCTCGCGCTCTGCGATGCCCGCTACCTCCTCCTCCCGCGTCGGATCCAGTACCCGCTCGTGGCCCTCACGGCGGCGGGCGAGGTCGTCGCCGCTCTCGCGTCGCACGAGCCGCATCGCCTTGTCACCGCCGCGCTCTCCGGCGCGGTCGCCTTTGGCGCCTTCTTCGTCATGAACCTGATCTCGCCGCGGGCCATGGCCTTCGGCGATGTGCGCCTCGCGGGCGCGATCGGCCTCTTCGCGGGCTGGTACAGCGTGCGCCGGGCCCTCGTCGCGTTCGTCGTCGCAACGGTGCTCGCGGCCCTGGTGTCGCTCGCGCTCCTCGCCACCAGGCGGGCGTCGCTGCGCACGGCACTCCCCTACGGCGTCTTCCTCGCCGCCGGGACGGTGATCGCCGTCCTGGCGTGATGCGACCGCCCGCGCCCACATCGGCGGCGGGCCGGCTCAGAGGCAGATCAGCGCGTTCCCGAGGTCAGGCTGCAGAGTGCCACGCCCCAGGGCCCGCCCTGGTAGGGAAGGGTGGCACCCGAGATGCTCGGTGACGGATCGCCCTCGATCAGGCCGAGCGGGAAGATCCAGGCCTGCAGCGCCGCCAGGGTGGTGGCGTTGCCGGTCGAGGGGAAACCGAGGTCCAAGTACGCGCCGGCCCAGGAGACGACCGGTGCGGCGTTGGTGCCCGTGCCCCTCGAGCTGACGAGGGGCACGAAGCCGAAGCGTGGCGAGTCCACGATGCCAGCGGAGAAGACCGCAGTGACCTGCTGGGGCGAGCACGACGACGTGGTCGTCGCCGAGCACACCGGAGGTGGGGAACTCGGCGCAACCGTCGAGGTGAAGTTCGTCTCCATCAACCCCGACAGGCACGAGTCGAAGTCTGCCCAGTCAAGACCTGTACCGTTCGGCGAGTCGAGCGGAACCGTGGCCTGCGACCCGCTGATCGAGCCTCCGGGCGCTTCGACATCGCAGTAGTCGTAGACCTCCGACAGATCCGACGGCGTGAGCGAGTTGGGTTCGGGCAGGACGTAGTACGCGAGCGGCACGCCATTGAGCGTGTCGGTCGAACCGAAGCTGTCGCTCGATGAGAGCGTGAGATCCGGGCCGATCCACCAACGGTCCCCGCCGACACTGAGGTCGTTGGAGCCGCACCCCGCGCCCGGCGCGTAGCCGTCGCCCTGGGCGAGTCACGGCGGGATGACGGCACCGCCTCCGCAACCCTGCGAGCTGTCGGACGTGACGCCGGTGAACAGCGCCGGGGTCAGAACCCCCCCTCGTGAGCCCGGAGTTGAAGTTGACGAAGTTCGCGTCGTTCGAGCCGTAGGCGGCTGTTCCGGGTGGGTAGTCGTAGTTCCCGTTGCACTGCGCCGATGGCGGGCTTCCCTGCTCGCCGTCGCAGACCACCGTTGCGCCGCTCGCATCGACTTTGAGGTTGTGGTCGATCCCGAGGGCGAGGTCCTCTTCGAGGTACGTCGTGGCCGCGCCGGTCGAGAAACCGGGGACGATGCTGAAACGCGGACTGAGGATCGTGCCGAATTGGCCCGCCCCGGTCTCGAATCCGGCGCAGGTGCCCTCGGACGTCCTCTTCAGGCACTGCAGCCCCGCAGGCCCCGTCACGGGGTAACCGAAGGGAACCGCTGCCGTCGCGCCTCCGAGCGAGAACAACGAGGCGTACGCGACGGCGGAGACCTGCTGGGAGTCGAGGCCGGCGGCGCGACCAACGCTGTAGGAGACGCTCTGGTCCGGCAGCGCGACGGCGACTCCCGACGCGTACTGCTCATTGTCCGACGGACTGGACGAGTCCGAGGGGTCGAAGAACGCGACGCAGTCCTGGCCCGGGAGGATGTAGAGGCTCGAGGGGAACGCGTCGGGCGCGCACCCACTGAAGTCCGTGGCGGAGGAGTAGTTGTCGAGCAGATAGGTCTCGGCGTCCGAGACCGCGTTCTGCTCCTGTGCCGCATAGTCGCCCTGGGTCGGCACCCCGGGGTAGAGCCCGGTGAGGTCGCGCGCCGCCGCGAGCGCCGCGTCCTGGACCGCGGTCTCCGCGTGCTCCTTGGTCTGCGCGATGTTGCCGAGGTCGACAGCCATCGCCGCCATACCGAGCAGCGCCACGAGCGCGGCGACCCAGATGATCAGCATGGCGCCGGCCTCGTCGGGCGGCCCGCGACCCCGACGCCAGGAGCACGCGAGTGACCCCGCCGTGCGCCTCACGGACGCGAGAAGCCCCGGGTGTCGCTGGCGTCCCAGTCGTTGTTCGCCGGCGCGGACGGATCCACCTCGAGCACCGTCTCGGTCGTTGCCTG
>JAKAAV010000409.1 GCA_021802185.1 Chloroflexota bacterium
GGGCGGCGACCGCCTGTTACACTCGGCCGGCGGGCGCCCCTTGAAGGCGGTGCGTCGCGGCAGAAGGCAGGAGGTCCGTGAAGGCCGTCCTCGTCGTGGACATGCTCCGGGGGTTCCTCGAGCCGGGCCACAGTCTCTACGGCGGCGACGCGTGTCGGGCCATCGTCCCCGGCCTTCGCGCCTACCTCGAGCGCGAACGCTCGGAGGGGTCGCTGCTCGTGTTCCTCGCCGACAGCCACGACACCGACGACCTGGAGTTCCGGATGTTCCCGCCCCACTGCGTCCGCGGCACGGAGGAGGCCGAGGTCATCCCCGAGCTGGCGGACCTCGCGGATGCCTCGATCGTCGTGCCGAAACGCCGGTACAGCGGGTTCTACGACACGCCGCTGGACGTGATCCTGAGCGACCGCGACGTGACGGAGGTGGCGGTGACGGGCGTGATGACGGACATCTGCGTCCTCCACACGACCGCGGACCTCCGGAACCGCGACTACGACACGACGGTGGTGACCGACTGCGTCGCGTCGTTCGACCCGGCCGCGCACGCGTTCGCTCTCGAGCACATGCGGCGCGTGCTCGGCGCGCGCCTCGCGACGAGCCACGACCCGACCGCGACGCTTTCGGAGTAGGGGATGGACCAGGTTCGCCCGGCCAGGCGGCGCCCCTCGCGCGAGATCCTGTCCGGGGACTCGGCCGACGTGTACTTCTACCGGGCGCAGGAGGTCCTCGAACGCGAGGGCATGGATCCCGTCGCGGTCATGGAGGTGTTCTCGCGCCAGTCCGGGGTGCTGTGCGGCATCGACGAGGCGAAGACGCTGCTCGCGCACGCGCTGCAGGACACGGACCCGGCGGAGACGACGGTCGAGGCGCTCGCGGACGGCGACCTCTTCTCGGAGCGCGAGATCGTCATGCGGATCCGCGGTCGCTACCGGCGCTACGGGCTCTACGAGACCGCGATGCTCGGGATGATCGCGCAGTCGACCGGCTGGGCCACGGCCGCGCGGCGGTGCGTCGAGGCCGCGGCGCCGCAGCCGGTCATCAGCTTCGGCGCGCGCCACGTCCACCCCGACATCTCGGACACGCTGGACTACGCGGCCACGGTCGGCGGCTGCGTCGGGGCGTCGACGCCGGCGGGGGCACGCCTCGCCGGCCTCCGGCCGACGGGCACGATGCCGCACGCGCTCGTCCTGATGTTCGGAGACACGGTCCTGGCGGCCGAGGCATTCGACCGCGACCTCCCTCCGGACGTTCCGCGGATCGTGCTCGTCGACACGTTCAAGGACGAGGCGGAGGAGGCGCTCCGGGTGGCGGACGCGCTCGGCGACCGGCTGTACGGAATCCGGCTCGACACGCCGTCGGAGCGGGGCCGCGTCACGGCCGATCTCGTCACCGAGGTGCGGGCGCGGCTCGACCAGGCCGGGTACCACCACGTCCGGATCATCGTCAGCGGCGGGCTCAACCCGGACCGCATCGCGTACTTCAGGGAGCGCGGCGCGCCCGTCGACTCGTTCGCGGTCGGCAGCTACATCAGCGGCGCGAGCCCGGTCGACTTCACCGGCGACCTCAAGGAGATCGACGGCAAGCCGATCGCGAAGCGCGGGCGCATCCCCGGGATCACAACCAGCCCCCGCCTCCAGCGCATCGACCTGTCGGACTGGCTCGGGGAGTAGGCCCGTCCCCGTCGGTATCCTCCGCCGTCGCGTCAGCGGCGTCCGGGTCGTCGGACGCGTCACGCGATCGGTGCGAGGATTCGCGGATGGACCAGCGACACGCCACGCCACCGCCCGATCCGGATGAGCGCGATCCCCGGGACCACGGGCGTGATCGCCCGGCCGAGGAGCGAGCCGTCGCCCACCTGATGGAGCGCGAGACCGCGTACGGGCTTCTCCAGCGGGGCAGGGCTCTCATGAGCCGCCGGCATTTCGCGCAGGCCGCCGTCCTGCTCGAGCGCGCGGCCCGTCTCGAGCCGCGCCGCGGGTCGATCGTCGAGACGCTGGGCCGCGCGTACTACAACAGCGGGCAGCACGAGCGGGCGGCCGAGGTGTTCGACGAGCTGCTGGCGATCGACCCGTCGCTGCCGTACGCGCACTTCGCGCTCGGCCAGAGCCTCAAGCAGCTCGGGCGCCCCGACGAGGCGCGCACGCACCTGCGTCTCGCCGTCGCGCTCGCCCCGGAATCGCGGCTGTACCGCGACGCGCTCGCACGCCTGAGCGGCCGGCGACCCCCGATGGTGCTGTAGCGAACCCGGTCCTACACCTCGCCGCGGCGAACCCGGTCCTGCAGCTCGCGGCGGTCGGCCAGCCTCGCGAGCATCAGCAGGCCGACGATCGTTTTCGCGTCGTGGATCTCGCCGCGCTCGGCGGCGGCCACCGCGTCGCGCCACGGCATCCGGGCCAGCTCGAGCCGCTCGTCCGCGTCCGGCCCGACCTCGTCGCCCGCCGGCCGCAGGTCGCGTGCCAGGTACAGGTGCATGTGCTCGTCCGTGAACCCGGGCGCGGTCCAGAAGTCGCCAAGGTGCGTCCAGCGTCCCGCCAGACGCCCCGTCTCCTCGGCGAGCTCGCGGGCCGCGCACACGTCCGGCTCCTCGAGCGTCCCGTCCTCGAGCACGTCGATCGTGCCTGCCGGGATCTCGAGCAGTGCCCCGCCCGTTGCGTGCCGCCACTGGCGCACGAGCAGGACGTCGTCGCCGTCGAGCGCGACGATCGCGACCGCGCCGGGGTGGAGGACGATCTCGCGCTGGTGGTCGTGCCCGTCGACGTCGCGGACG
>JAKAAV010000410.1 GCA_021802185.1 Chloroflexota bacterium
CGATCGTTCCCGCCGACACGTTCGTGGTCTACAGGACGTACCGTCCCGCCGGCCACACGGCGAGCGGCAGGCAGTCAACCGACGTCGAGGTGGGCGCGCATGCCGGGCCCCCCACGAGCGGGACGGCGATGACGCCGTCGGCCTGGTCGGGGACCCGCCTGCGCCGAGCTCGACGATCCGGTCGTCTCGCTCGTGCCGGCTCCTGCCGGGCCGTCCGCGCCGCCGATGCCTGCGGTCGACAGGCCGGGCTGCGATCCGGTCGAACCGCCCGCGTAGGCCACGTCACCGGCCAGGGTCTGCCGCCGGGGACCGCGGGACACGGCGCCAGGCGACGCCACGGCCGAGGGGGCGGCGAGCGACGCCGCGGGGGGCGCACCGGCAGCCGACGTGGAGAGCCACGACCACGGTTTGACGATCGCTGCGAGGACCAGCACGCTCGTGACGATCGCGATGGCGAGCGGCCGGCGGCTCGTCGGGGTCCGGCCGACGTGGAGCCGCGCGACGCGCGGCCCGAGATCGTCGCTGGCCTCCCTGTCCGACGCCGCGAGCGACGAGGCGAGATCGGTGAGGGCCGGGTCGCCGGACGGATGCCCGACGAAGCTGCGGACGGGCTCGAACGCGTCCACGACGTCGTGGTCGGCCCCGCCCGGCAGGCGGGCCTCGCGGGGCTCGAACCCTCTGAACTGTCGCGCCCCGACGTGCGTGACCGCGACCGGCTGGGCTGGAACGGCGTCGGGGCCGCGGGTGTCGGCGGGGTCGGGCAATGGGAACCTCGCGGCGCTGAGCGGGACATCGCGAGGCTGCACCAGCGCCCGAAGCCATCCCGTAACGCGCGGAGTCGAGCCTCTTTCAGGTGTCTCCGGAAGCCGTGCCGACGCTTCCTGTCCCGCCGTCCAGGCGCGCCCTGCGCCGTCCTCGACGCGCCCTGCGCCGTCCTCGACGCGCCCTGCGCCGTCCTCGACGCGCGCCGTACCGCCCTCGACGCGCGCCGTACCACCCTCGAGGCGACCCCTCACGCGCCCGGTTCACGGCAACGGCAGATTGATCTCCCACGACGCCGCCGCCCAGTTGTCCGGCAGGCCCAGCGCGCCGACTGCGACGATCCCGGCCGCGCCCGCGGCCACCGCAGTCATCTTCGCGCCCTCGAAGCTGACGTCATCTGCCAGTCGCGTCCACGCCGTCCCGTCCGGTGACGTCCACGCGACGGCCGCTCCATTCCCGGCCGAGTCGCGCTGGCCGACGGCCAGGAACCCGGTCCCGGCGTTCGCGAGCCCGGTCATCTCGATCCGCAGCCCGTGGTTCGTGTCGCCGGCGACCCGTGCCGGCGTCCATCGTCGCCCGTCGATCGACCACCACGCGGCTGCGCGGGATTGGTCCGGGGTGTCTCCCACGGCCACGATGCGTTCGCCGGCCGAGCCGACCGCGAGGGGACGGTCGCTGGCGAGGCCGCCATCCTGCGCCTGTATCCACTCCCCACCGTCCCTCGAGGTCCAGCTCGTGCCGGTCACCCCGTCGAGGGACGAAACGGTGCCGACGGCGACGAGGCCGGACGTCGTCGAGGCGAGCGCGACGACGTTCCCGCCGTCAAGGTACGAGCCCGTCGCGCCCGAGCCGGTCGCGCTGTGCGCCGTCCACGAGCGGCCGTCGGACGACGTCCAGAACTCAGCGATCGAGGCGCCGGACGTCGTTCGCACCTGCCCGCCCGCGACGAAGCCTCCGCGCCACGCGGTCACCGCGTTCATCCGCGCCGCGCCCCGGGCGTGTGCCGCGCCCGGAGCCCCTGTCGAACCCGGCGCACTCGCCGCGCCCTTGGCTCGTGCCGTGGCCGACGCGCCAGCCGCTGCCGCCGGCACGGGTTCCTCGACCCACGTTCGCCCGTCAGCCGACCACCACGCCGCGGCGGAGGATCCGGCGCCGCCGACGGCGACGAACCCGCCGGGGCCGAACGCGACGCCGTCCATGAGGCTCGTCCCGGCGGTCGCCGGCACGGACGCCGGCTGCCACCGGACGCCGTCCCGCGAGTACCAGGCGGCGGCGCGCGGAGCGGGGAACGCGATCCCGACGGCCACGAAGATCCCGCCGCCGTACGCGACCGACGCGAGCGACGTCTCGAGCGCGGAGTGGCACGGGGAGCAGAACACCGGCGTCTCCCCGGCACCGAGCTGGAACCCGTCGGGTTGCACGATCGTCCCCGCGGTCCACCCGCCGGATGCCGGACCCACCATGGCGGACGCACCCGCACCAGGCCGGGTCGTCCGCTCGGCGAGCGATGCCGCGGGGACCGGAGGGCGCTCACCCGAGATGGCCCGTGACGACGCCATGCCGCCGCAGGCCGAGGCCAGGACGACCGCGAGGAGCGCGGCGAGGCCGGAGCCGACGAGCGGTGGGCGTGCCGGCGTCCGACGCCCGTGCGAGCCCTCGACTGGGTGCGGTCGGGTCCGGCCCGGTCCTTCCGGGCGTCGGCTCACCGTGCGGCCGCGACGAGGTCGAGCGAGAACCATGCGCGGGGATCGGGGCCGCCGACCCGCATGAGCGGGACCGGCGCGTCGGGACGCATACGCTCGGCCTCACTGCGACTGCGAGAGACCCGGCGATTCTACGCGGCGCGCGGCCCTGGGCCCCGCTTGCAGGCCCCGTCGACGGCGGCCGGCGGTGACCATCAGGGCGGCCACCCCGGCGAAGGCGCCGTCGCATGCCGTGCGGCGCAGGCGGACGGGTCAGATCTCCCCGAGATACGCCTTCCGGAC
>JAKAAV010000411.1 GCA_021802185.1 Chloroflexota bacterium
CTCGCTGTCCTTGAACGGGACGAGGCCGTGTACGTCCAACAGGTCGAGGGTAATCGAAGCGTCCGTTTCTTCACGCGACTCGGCGCGCGTGTCCCGCTGCATTGCACCGGTGTGGGCAAGGTCCTGACGGCGTGGGAGGACGATGCCTTTCTGACACGGCTGCTCCAGCGCGCACCGTTCGAGGCATTCACACCGCGAACCTTGTCGGCGGCGGACGATTTTCTCGCCGAGCTCGCGAGAGTTCGCGAGCTCGAATGCGCGATCGACGACGAGGAACGCGAGCCAGGCGTCCGCTGCCTGGCCGTCCCGATCCGGAATCGGTCGGGATCGGTCGTCGCGGCGATGAGCATTTCTGGCCCGGCCACTCGCCTCGACGACGAGATGATGGCCATCGTCCGTCCAGAGCTCTGCGCAGCAGCCGCCACGGTCTCGGCTGGTCTCGGGTTTCACGCGACACGCGTCGGATCGCCTGCAACCGAGTCCCGAGGAGACAAACCATCCACGGGCACGGTGGGTGACCAACGATCGTCGGCGGACGCGATAGCCAGCGCGCCGTAAGCGGCGCGCGCCATCACGCCGCCTCCGGGGTGCGCAGGATCCGCCGGAGCGCGCCGAGCAGCAGCTCCACGTTCTCGGGGCGCGACGAGTAGCCCATGAGCCCGATCCGCCAGACCCTGCCCTTGAGCGTGCCGAGCCCGCCGCCGATCTCGATGCCGTAGTCGCGCAGCAGGCGCGTCCGCACGGCCGCGTCGTCGACGCCGTCGGGGATGCGCACGGTCGTGAGCGACGGGAGCCGGTGCCCGGCCGCCACGTGGAGGCTCATCCCGAGCTCCGCGAGCCCGTCCCACAGGAGCTGTGCGTTCCGCAGGTGGCGCTCCCAGCGTACCTCGAGGCCCTCCTCGGCGATCATGCGGAGCGCCTCGTACAGCGCGAAGTTCAGCGAGATCGGCGCCGTGTGGTGGTAGGTGCGCTCCGGGCCCCAGTAGCGCTGCAGGATCGAGAGGTCGAGGTACCAGGTGTCGACGGGGGTGCGGCGCGCGCTCAGCTTCGCCTCGCCGCGCGGCCCGATCGTGACGGGCGCCAGGCCTGGCGGCGCTCCCACGCACTTCTGCGTCCCGCTGTAGACGACGTCGAGGTCCCAGCCGTCCACCTCGAGCGGCACGCCGCCGAGCGAGGTCACCGCGTCGACGATGAGGATGGCCCCCGCCTCGTGGACGACCTGCGCGATCTCCTGGAGCGGTTGCAGCGCCCCCGTCGATGTCTCCGCGTGCACGATCGCGACCACGCGCGCCGGCCGGCGACGGAGCGCGTCGCGCACCTCGTCGGCGCCGAACACCTCGCCCCAGGGCCGCTCGATCGTCTCGACCTCGCCGCGGTGGCGCCGCGCCATCTCGGCGATCCGGCCGCCGAAGTAGCCGTTGATGCAGACGAGGACGGGATCTCCGGGCTCGATGAGCGAGGCGACGGCAGCCTCCATGCCCGCCGACCCCGTGCCCGAGATGGGGAGCGAGAGGCGGTTGTCCGTGCGGAACGCGTAGCGCAGCAGCTGCTGCGTGCCGTCCATCAGGGCCAGGAAGTCCGGATCGAGGTGCCCGAGCAGCGGCGCCGTCATGGCGGCGGTGACCCGCGGGTGGACCATGTCGGGGCCCGGTCCGAGCAGGACGCGGGGCGACATCGCGATGGGGGGAAGCGCGGGTGCCTGTCGCTTCGGATCGTGGCTCGTTTCGGGGTTCATGCTCTTCCTCCTCCCTGAAGCCCCCGCCGGCCACGTGACCGCCGGTCCGTGTCCAGCCAGTTCCGGACTACTCGCGAAAACGCGCGCGGCACTTCGGCGTGAGGGAAGTGTCCGCTCTCGAATATGGCGAGGCGGGACCCCGGAATCGCCGAGCGCAACAGCCGCGCCTGAGACGGTGGGGTGACGAAGTCGTGCGCGCCGACGGCGATGAGCGTGGGGGCGCAGATCTCCGACAGGCGATCGCGTATGTCGTACGCCGCCGACAGCTCCCGTCCGCGACGACCCGCGACACCGCTCCACCGCGTACGACCGAGGACTCGCTGCACGAGGGAGGGACGCGCTGCGGGCCGCAGATACAGCCGTCCGAGCAGCAGAAACTTGCGGCTGGTCCACGCGTCGTCGGCTTCAGGTTCGCACGCGAGGATCTCCAGCTGCGCCTTGGTGCCTCCGCGCCGCCGGATCGCCGCGCGGATTTCGTCGAAGTAGCCATACGTCGGGGCCGTCCCGATGAGCACGAGGCGGCTCACGCGCTCAGAGTACCGCAGGGCGTACTGGAGGGCGACAAAGCCGCCGTACGACGAGGCGATGACGGCCGTTCGCTCTGCGTGCAGCACGTCCGCTCGGAGCGCATCGGCATCGGCGAGGAGATCGTCGTATGTCATCGTGTCCGCACCGTTACGCGACGACCGACCGTTGCCTCGGTGGTCGTAGTAGCAGAGGCGAAAGCGGGTTCCGAGGTCGTTGAGGAACGGCCACATGCACGTGTGGTCGAGCCCGAGGCCCCCGTGCATCACGAGGCACGGCTCACCGTGGCCATGCAGCCGATAGAAGATCCGGGCACCGTCCGGGCGGGCCAGGTACGGCATCTACGCGGGAGGCGCGACAGCGAGCGGCTCGAGGGCCGGCGCGGTCCCCCAACCCGCCGGGATCGCCTGCCCACCGAGCACGACGAGTCGGACATCGGCCACGCGCGCGATGTCGGCTGTCGGGTCGCCGGCGAAGA
>JAKAAV010000412.1 GCA_021802185.1 Chloroflexota bacterium
CGAGCCGCGCGAGCACGGGGTCGGTCGCCTCGACGCACCGCACGCCTCGCACCTTGTTCGCGACGATCGCCTCGCCCGTGCCGCTGCCGCCCAGCACGATCGCGAGCTCGCAGTCGCCCGAGACGACCGCGCGCGCCGCCGGCGCGATGAAGTCCGGGTAATCGACGGGTTCCGTGCCCCAGGTCCCGAAATCGACCGGCTCGTGGCCCATGGCGCGCACCTGGTCGATGACGACGGCCTTCAGGACGAAGCCGGCGTGGTCGGTTCCGATGGCGACGCGCACGGGCAGCACCTCCGAGGGTCGGGCGTCACGATGCGCCGCCCGCCGTCGCGGCCGCGTGGCCGCGGATGCGACGGTAGCACCGACCCGGCGGCGAGGGGCGCTTCCCGGGACCGGTCCGCGGACGGGAGGGCCTGCCCGGCCGAGGTCCGTCGGGGCCGGGGAATCGGCGACGGTCGCGGGTCGGCGCCGCCGGAGAGAGGCCCGGCCCGAGCGCGGCCGCGGCCGATGAACCGCCCACGACTGCAGCCTCCGCAGGCATCGCATGGCGGCCGGACGGATCAGGACGAGGCGACGATCTCCGCGAACCGGCGCACGAGCGCGATCATGCGGGGGCCTGCCGCCTCACCCGCCGCGAGCACCTCCTCGTGCGTGAGGGGTGCGCCGGTGATCCCGGCGCCGGGGTTCGTCACGAGCGACACGCCCGCGACGCGCAGCCCCGCCCAGCGGGCGGTGATCGCCTCGACGACGGTGCTCATCCCGACCGCGTTCGCGCCGAGCCCGTGGAGCATGCGGACCTCGGCAGGCGTCTCGAAGCTCGGACCGAGCAGCTGCGCGTACACGCCCTCCTCGACCGCGACGCCCGTCTCGGCGGCCGCGCGCCGAAGCACGGTTCGCAGCTCGGGATCCCACGCGTCGACCATGTCGGGGAACCGGGGACCGAGCGTGTCGTCGTTCGGCCCGATCAGCGGGTTCACGCCCGTGAGGTTCAGGTGGTCCCGGATGAGCATGAGCATCCCCGCCCCGTACGCCGGGTCGACGCCGCCCGCGGCGTTCGTGAGCAGCACGACGGGCGCCCCGAGGCGCTGCATCAGCAGGACGGGCTGGACGACGAGCCCGACGGGGTGGCCCTCGTAGAGGTGGAACCGTCCCTGCAGGGCGACGACCGGGACGCCCGACAGGCGGCCAAGCAGGAGCCGGCCGGCGTGCCCGGGCGCGGTCGCGGACGGCCAGCCCGGAAGGTCCCCGAACGGGATCGCGGTCGCGTCCGTCAGCTGGTCGGCGAGCCCGCCGAGCCCCGAACCGAGGACGATGCCGATCACCGGGAGGAGCGACGTCCGCCGCCGGACCTCGGCCTGGAGGGCATCGAGCGCGGGAGGCCAGGAGACGGGGGGAAGGGGGTCGTGGTGCATGCGCGGACCTCAGCACACGAGAGTGCCCGAAGGAACCACTGACGAACCCACCATACGTGACGCTGCGATCACTCGCGCGTAACTCCACCTTGATGCAATCGCGGTGGACCCCGGGATCACTCCCGGCGACCTGGACCTTGCGGCCGAGATCGGTGCCGGCGGTGCCGGCGACATCTTGCGACATCGCGGTACCGGCGGTACGGGTGGCACCTTGCGGTGCCGGTGGTTTCCGATGGCCCCTTCGGGCAAGAGGAACCATAACGGGACGCCGATCGGCGGGTCAACGGGCTTATCCACGAACTTCGCGCGCTCGCCCGACATTTCGTCCACGTTTCGATCGGGCGTGTGGACGGACCGTGGACAAGTCGACGGCGCACCGTCACGGGCGCACGACCGCCCGGACGTCCGGACGTCCGGGCCCGCGGGCAGCCTGCGTCGCGGCGCCTACCGGAGTGACGCGCGAACGACCACCGACTGCACGTACTTGTCGTGGAAACCCTGCCGGCGCGCATCGGTGAAGGTCGTCCACGCCAGGTACAGGTACCACAGGAAGACGAGCAGGCCGATGAGCACGCCGGTGCCGACGTCGTAGCGGGCGAGCGTTCCCAGCGCGCCCGGACCGACGAGGAGGAGCCACCGCAGCGTCGCCTGGTTCGTGGTGAGCGGCGCCCCGTCCGCGGCGTTCAGCACCATCAGTCCCAGGATCCGGTCGCCGGGCGACGCCCGCATCCGGGTCCAGGTGTAGATGAAGTAGCCGGCCGAGATCACGAGGCTCACGACGGCGGCGCCCACGAGCGAGGTGTAGCCGATCGTGCCCGACGCGGCGAACGAGGTGCCGAGCAGGATCCCGCTGACGATTCCCTCGATGATCGCCAGGATGATGCCGTCGATGATGTAGGCGACGAGGCGGGCGCCGAACCCGGCGTAGACGATCCCGGCGGCCGGCCCGGCAGGTGGGGGCGGCGCCCAGCTCGAGGGGGCGCCACCGGGCGGGGGGCCCCAGTCGGAATGGGGTGGCTCCGGGGGAGCCGTCCAGGGCCGCGGTTCCTGACCCGGAGCCTGCCCGGGCGCCTGGCCTCCGGTGTCCATCGAACCCGACATCGGCACGCTCCCTCTGCTCCCTCGAGCCTCCCTGGGCCGCCTCACGATCGCAGAGCCGGAGACGACGTCGTGGAGACCACGCCGCGATGGACTCCGGACGATCGTGAGCGCGATCAACCCATACCAGACGAGGATACCGACGCTCAGCAACAGCCCGAAGCCGGGCAGTTCGGCGACGAGCCACCGGACGAGCGAGCGACCGGCAGGCGGACGGCCCCCCGTC
>JAKAAV010000413.1 GCA_021802185.1 Chloroflexota bacterium
CGCCCGAACCGCCCGTGCCTCCGATCGAGCGGTCCGTGCCTCCCGACCTGCGGCCCGAGCGGCCCCGTGCCTCCGATCGGCCGGCCCGCGCCTCCGACCCTGGGCTTGACCCCGACCTGCGGCTCCGACTGGGATACGGCTGCCAGATTCCCATCGGGTGTCGACTATGCACGTCGCTCGGGCCATCCTGCCAGTCATGGGGCACCACGGCCGGGGGCGCCATGGGGTCCGCACGCTCGCGTCGAGCGCAGCCGAGCGTCGGATCGCCGGCGGAGGACCGTTGCGTGAGGGTGCCGGCGACGCGCGACGTGCGTAAGCGACGTCCGGCGGGAATTTGGCACGAAACGACCTGGCCTGCAGGCAGACTGGGTCACAAGTCGGCACCGCATGGGAAATCGGCCGGAGAATGGGCGCCGGAGGATCGCGCGACGCGGCGCTCGACGCTCGGCGCCCGACGCGGCGCTCGACGCTCGGCGCCCGACGCGGCGCTCGGCACTCCGCGCCCCCGACGATTGTGCGACGCGGCGCCCGACACTCCGCGCCCCCGACGATCGCGCGACGCGGCGCCCGACGCGAGCGTGCGGCCGACGATCGCGTCCGGCCCCGGGACTCCGCCGCGCAGCGCCCCGGCCGAGAATCCGCCCCGGGGCCCCGCCGCATGTCCTCTCGCACCCGGCCCGATTCAGCGCCCCGTCGGAGGCCGAGCCTCGTCCTCCGCGTAGTGCCCGGCCGCCCGCCGCAGCTGATCGGCGACACCATCGCGCAGCTCCGGCGGCTCGAGCACTTCGGCGTCCGCGCCCCAGCCGAGGACCCAGACCTGGATCTCGTACAGTCCCGCGACCCGACCCCGCCACACGAGCGACCCATCCGGCTGCGGCTCCAGCACCTGGCTCGCGTGCCAGCGCGTCTCGGAGACGCGACGGGCGACGGCCGGCGAGAACCGGATCGCCACGGCCTCCAGCGGTGGGTCGGCGATCACGTCCCAGCCGCGTGCCAGCTGCGCAGCGGCCCCGGCGCCCTCCGCCGCGTCGAACGAGTCGGTCGTCAGCGACGCCTCGCGGATCCGCTCGACCTTGAACGTTCGCTGCCCGTGCCGGTCCTCGTCCCAGCCGAGGAGGTACAGCGCGTGCGTGAGCGCCGAGGGCTCGATCGCGTACGGCCGGACGCGGGCCCGCCGGACGCCCCGTGAAGGGTCGTAGGTGCCCGCGTCGTACTCGATCTCCGCGACCCGGCTCTTCGCCCACGCCTCCGTCAGCGTCCGGAAGACGCGCGTGAACCGCGGATCCGGCGGGCGCGCGGCGACGATGTCGGCCGTCGCCTGCACGTGGTCCGCCAGGACCGGCGGCAGGATCGCCGCGAGCTTCACGAACGCGCCGATCAGCTCGCTGTCGTACTCGTCGCTCGCCTTCGCGAGCGCGCGCGCGGCGAGGAAGAGCGTCATCGCCTCGTGGAGCGTGAGGTCGAGCGGCGGCAGAAACGCGCCCTCCTCGAGCCCGTAGCGGCCGCCGTCCTGCCAGATCGGCAGCCCTGCATCGCGTTCCATCGCCTCGAGGTCGCGGTAGACGGTCCGCTTCGACACCCCGACGAGATCCGCGATCGCGCTCGCCGAGATACCCTCGCGGTGCTGGTGCAGCACGCGCGCGATCTTGAGGTAGCGCGCCGCACGGTCCCACTTGAGGCCAGCCCGATCGTTCTCCGGCGTCCGGCCCTCGCCGGCCACGCGACCGCCGCGTCCCGCCGTCGCGCGATCCCGGCTCATGCCGGCGGAGGCTGGATGACGGGTGCCGAAGCGAGCGGCCGGACACTCAGCGTGGCCTGCAGCACCGCCTGGAGTCCCGTCGGCCAGCCAGCCGGCGTGAGCCCCTGCACGGAGACCGACGCCATCGCGAGCGTGCCGTTGTCGAGCGTCCACCAGTCGAGGTTGCCGCGCCAGTCGGCGATCGACTCGCCGTTCTGAAGCGGCGACTGTCCGAGGAGCCACCGGAGCGGCCGGAACGCCTGCGTCGCTATCGACCCGCCCGTCAGCAGCCGGCAGTGACGCGCGGTCGCCTTGCCGATGACCTCGAGCCCGATGTCCTCGGCCGCCAGCCGCGCGTCGCCCGACAGCGCCACGTCGATCACCTCTGTGTCGAGTGTCTGCCGCTCGCGGACGATCGGCGGGGCAGGCGTCGCGCCGATGGGCACATACGGGATGATCTCCTCGTCCAGCGGTTCCGGGACCCATTTCCCGCCGTCGGAGCTGAGCCATGCGCCCGACGACGAGCGCACGTACGCGAGCTGCGACGGCTCCCGGGCGTGGTCGACCGGCCAGCCCGACAGCGTCGCCGTCCACCGCTCCAGCTGGCCCCCGCGCTCCCCCATGAGTTCGACGGACCCGATCTGGCGTCCATCGACCTTCGACGAGGCGGTGAGCGACACGCTTGCATTGGCCACCGGCTGCGGCGGCGAGGTGCATGGTGGCGGGAGCCGGAGGTCCGCCGTCGCGCCCGGGCTTGCCGGCCTGCTCGACGGTCGGCCGGATCCGGCGGAGGCCGGTGGCGTGGCGGGGGCGATCGGGGTGCCGCCGGGTGCGGGACTGCGCCCGGCGGGACTGGCGGGGACGATCACGCCGGTCGTCGGCGGCGTGACGGCCGGGAGGCCCGTCGCGGCATGCGGCGCGTAGGCGAGCGCAGTCGCGAGCGCGGCCACGCCGGAGATCCCCGAGCCCGTTCCGAGCATCGCGATCGCGA
>JAKAAV010000414.1 GCA_021802185.1 Chloroflexota bacterium
GGCGGCGGCGGGCGACGAATCCGCGCTCGGGCGGAACGGATCGGGACTCGGCCCGCCGCAATCGGCGGTCGCCCGTGACGGATCGGCGCCCGTTGCCGCGGTCATCATCGGCGACGCCGGCCCCGGTTTCACGTACGAGCGCCTGAACATCGCGTTCCGGCTCGTGCGCTCCGGTGCGCGGCTCGTTGCGGTCCATCGAAACCGCTGGTGGCTCACGCCGGACGGCGAGACGATCGATTCGGGCGCGTTCGTCAGGGCGCTCGAGTACGCATGCGGGCGCCGGTCCCTGCTCGTGGGCAAGCCGTCCCCGGCGTTCTTCTTCGAGGCGCTGGCGTCCCTGTGGCGTGCCGGCGGCCCGGTCGCCGGCGACCCGGCGCTCGACCGTCGCGACGTCCTCATGGTCGGCGACGACCTGCAATCGGACGTGGCGGCCGCCCGACACGTCGGTCTCCGGGGCGCGTTCGTGCTGTCGGGCAAGCACGGCCCGCGCGACCTCGAACTGGCCCGTCGTCGAGGTCGCCAGGGGCTGCCGGACGCGGTCGCACCCTCGCTCGCGGAGATCGTCGTCGCCCTCGGCTGACCGCGCACGCCTCCGCGCCGACCGAGCCGGGCCGCCCCCGCCCGCCGTCCTCGCGGGCCCGGGTGGTCGTCGCCGCCGTGATCGCGGGCCGGGGTCGCCGGCGCCGGCCGAGCGTCGTCGCCGCGCTAGACTGGCCCTCGCCGCCCTGCGCGACGACGGCAGTCGTGCGGCGACAGTTCGCACGTTGACGAGGACTGCACCGATGACGAGCGCGGCCGAACCGCGAATCAAGATCACCTACGCGACGCTGCGGAACGACAACGAGCAGCTGCACGCCGACTACGAGGCGGGCCTGGAGCGCGCTCGCGCCGAGCTCGGCCAGACGCATCCGCTGTACGTGAACGGCGAGCCCCGGCAGGGCGAAGGCACGTACGGGGACCACTCGCCCGTCGACGGGACGCTGGTCGGGCGGTTCGCAAAGGGCACGCGGCAGGACGTGAAGGACGCGATCGCGGCGGCCCGCGCGGCCTTCCCGGCGTGGAGCGGGCGGCCGTGGCAGGAGCGCGTGGCGCTGCTCCGCCGCGCCGCCGACATCATCAGCGAGCGGCAGATGGAGTTCTCCGCACTGACCGCGATCGAGGTCGGCAAGAACCGGCTCGAGGCGCTCGGCGACGTCGAGGAGACGGCCGACCTGATCCGCTGGTACTGCGACCAGGTCGAGCAGCACGACGGCTTCGACCACCCGATGGGCAACCTCGGCGACGAGACGGTCCACACGCGGTCGGTGCTCAAGCCGTTCGGCGTGTGGGCCGTGATCGCGCCGTTCAACTTCCCGGCGTCGCTGTTCGGCGGTCCCGCCGGCGGCGCGCTCGTGGCGGGCAACACCGTCGTGCTCAAGCCGGCGTCGGACAGCAGCATGATGGGCCTGAAGCTGTACGAGGCGTTCGTCGACGCAGGAATCCCGGGCGGCGTCGTGAACTTCGTGACGGGGCCGGGCTCGACGGTGGGCGCGGAACTCGCCGAGAACCCCGGCGTCGACGGGCTCACGTTCACGGGCTCGTACGAGGTCGGGTTCGATCTGTACAAGCACTTCGCGAAGGACTTCCCGAAGCCGGTCATCGTCGAGATGGGCGGCAAGAACCCCGCGATCGTCAGCAGGTCCGCCGACCTCGAGGAGGCCGCCGAGGGCATCATGCGGTCGGCCTTCGGGTTCGGCGGGCAGAAGTGCTCCGCCTGCAGCCGCGTGTACGTCGAGCGCGAGGTCAAGGATGAGCTCGTCCGGCTGCTCGTCGAGAAGACGAAGGCAATCTCGATCGGCGACCCGAACGACCGGAAGAACTGGCTCGGGCCGATCGTGAACCAGGCCGCGGTCGACAAGTACGAGCATGCGGTCGAGGAGGCGCGACGCGACGGCACGATCGTGGCGGGCGGCGAGCGCCTGACCGGCGGCATCTACGACAAGGGCTACTACGTCGCGCCGACGATCGTCGACGGCCTGCCGTTCGACCACCGGCTGTTCCGCGAGGAGCTGTTCGTGCCGTTCGTCGTGGTCGGCGCGGTCGACTCGCTCGAGCAGGCGATGCAGCTCGCGAACGACAACGTCTACGGCCTGACGGCCGGCTTCTACGGCGAGGACAAGTCCCAGATCGATGCGTTCCTGCGGGCGATCCAGGCCGGCGTGGTGTACGTGAACCGACGGGCCGGCGCGACGACGGGAGCGTGGCCGGGCGTGCAGCCGTTCGGCGGCTGGAAGGGCTCCGGGACCACGGGCAAGTCCGGCGGCGGCTTCTACTACGTGCAGCAGTACATGCGCGAGCAGAGCCAGACGGTCATCGACTGAGGCGACGACTCGAGCCGCCACCCGTAGCGGCCATCGCCGGGCGCCTGCCGCCACAGCTCGAGCCGGCCAATGGCGCCCCGCTTCTTCAGCAGCGCCCTCGCTGGGGCGCCTGTCGTCCCACACAGCCGCCACCCGTAGCGGCCATCGCCGAGGCGCCCGTCGCCACCACTCGAGCCGCTCCTCTCTTCACCAGCGGCCATTGGGGCGCCTGCCGCCACAGCTCGAGCCGGCCAATGGCGCCCCGCTTCTTCACCGCGCGATCGTCGCCAGCCCATACCACCGGCGCCACGCGTACAGCCGGGTGGCCCGGGCGTCGCACCACACGAGGCCCGGCTCACTCGGTGGCTCGACGCCATCGGTCAG
>JAKAAV010000009.1 GCA_021802185.1 Chloroflexota bacterium
CTACCGGCCCGACGGCGTCCTCCGTCTCCTGCCCGATCGGCGCGTGGAGACGCTTGTCGAGGACCCCCACGCCCAGGTGCTCGGCGCGCCCGCGAACGCGGCATTCGTCGGCGAGCGGCTCGACAGGCTGGTGACGTCGAACCTCGGCCGCTGGCACGTGGCCGTCGGCGACGTCGGGTTGACGGGCGTGCCGCTCTGCCGGCCGGAGATCGCCTGAGTGCCCGCCGGCGCGCGCCCAGGCGCGCTACCGGACGTGCTCCCCGGGGTCCGGAAGATCGCCGTGCTCCGGGCGAACGCGCTCGGCGACTTCGTGTTCGCGCTCCCGGCGCTCGCGGCACTGCGGGCCGCGTACCCGCACGCGGAGATGGTGCTGCTCGGCCGCGCCTGGCACGCCGCGTTCCTCGCCGGCCGCCCCTCCCCCGTCGACCGCGTCGTGCCCGTCCCGCCGGCCGCGTTCGACGACGACCCGTCGCGCGTCGAACCACGGGAGCGCGAGGCGCTGCTCGCGAGACTGCGCGCCGAGCACTTCGACCTCGCGATCCAGATGCACGGCGGCGGACGCAACTCGAACCCGTTCGTGCTGGAGGTCGGCGCGCACACGACTGCGGGCACCGCGACGGCGGACGCCGCGCCGCTCGACCGGGCCGTCCCGTACGTCTACTACCAGTCGGAGTACGCGCGGTGGCTCGAGGTCGTCGCGCTCGTCGGCGCTGCCCCCGTCGACCTGGCACCGCGGCTGCCCGTCACGGACGCCGACCTCGCGGAGGTCGAACGAATCGTGCCCGAACGCGGACCGCTGGCCGTCCTGCACCCCGGGGCGACGGACCCGCGCCGCCGCTGGCCGGCGGAATCGTTCGCGTCGGTCGGACGCGCGCTGGTCGAGCGCGGGGTCTGCGTCGTGATCACGGGCACTCCACCGGAGTCCGCGATCACGCGCCGCGTGGCCGCGGGCATCGGCGGCCGGGGAGGTTCGGACGAGGTGATCGACGTGACGGGCCGCCTCTCGCTCGGCGGTCTCGCCGGCCTCCTCGCCCGCGCCTCCGTCGTCGTGTCCAACGACACCGGGCCGCTGCACCTGGCGGCCGCGGTCGGGGCGCCGGCGGTCGGGATCTACTGGATCGGCAACCTGGTCAACGGCGGCGAGCTGACGCGGGCCGGACGTCGCGTGGCCATCAGCTGGCGCACGGCCTGCCCGACATGCGGCACGGACAACACCAGGGAACGCTGCGCGCACGACGATTCGTTCGTCGCCGACGTCCCGGTCGAGGACGTGCTGCGCGACGCCATCGAGCTGCTGACCGGGAATCCGGACCGAGGCTGAACGCGGCTCGTGCCGGCCACCGGGCGGGTCGGAGGTCGCCGGCAGTCGCGAGGTCCGCGGCCCACGCCTACCGGCGTCCGGCCGGCGCCCTGTCGCACCCCTCTCACGCGCCGAACCGGGGCAGCACCTCCTCGCGGAGAACCGGAAGAACCCTTCCTGGTCGGGGCCCACCTGGTGCACGAACAGATGGTCGAACCCCGCGTCGACGTACTCCTGCAGCTTCCGGACGTGCGCCTCGGGGTCGGGTCCGCAGGTGACCATCTTCGCGACGTCGTCTTCGGTGACCATCGCCGCGAGCTGCTCGAAGTGCTTCGGTCGCGGCAGCTCCTGAGATGCGTCGCCCTTGATGGCCGCGGTCGGCCACCACTCGTACGCCGTCCGCCGCGCGGTCTCCTCGTCGGCCGCCCAGCAGACCGTGACCTGCGCGTACTTCGGGCGGTCCCCGGTCGCGCGCCCCGAGCCGGCGCCGGCCTGCTCGAACGTCTGCACGACCTCGCGGATGGGCGCCGTGCTGATGAGCCCGTCGCCGATGCGGGCCGCCAGCTCCGCGGATTCCGGGCCCGACGCGGCGACGCAGATCGGCGGCGGCGTGTCCGGGAGGCTGTAGATCCGGGCGTCGTCCACCTGGTAGAACGCCCCGTCGTAGCTGTGCTCGCCGCCGGACCAGAGCAGCCGGATGATGTCGACCGCCTCCTCGAGCATCGCCTGGCGCACCTCGACGCGCGGCCACGGGTCGCCGAGGATGTGCTCGTTGAGGTTCTCGCCCGACCCGACGCCGAGGAAGAACCGGCCCGGCATGAGACACTCGGCGGTCGCGGCGGCCTGCGCGATGATCGCGGGGTGGATGCGGACCGTGGGGCACGTCACCGCCGTCCCGAGCCGGAGCGTCGAGGTCGCCCGGGCGATCCCGCCGATGACGGCCCAGACGAACGGGGCCTGGCCCTGCCGATCGATCCACGGCAGGTAGTGGTCGGAGATCAGGGCGAACGGGAAGCCCGCGTCCTCCGCCATCCGGGCGAGATCGACGCAGCGTGCCGGATCCGTCTCCTCGCTCGAGATCGAGTAGCCGACCTGCGCCGCCATCACTCGCTCGGGGCCTCGTCGCGCGACTGCGGCCGCGAACCCTGCGATCCATGAGCCGGTCCCGACCCCTGTGGCCCCTGGCCTGCCCCCTGCGGCCCCTGGCCCGACCCCGGCCCGCCCTGGTCCGGCCCCGGCGACTGCGGCTCCGTCCCGAATGGCGGCATGATCTCGGAGGAGCCCGAGTCCTCGTATCCGGCCTCGCCGGCGGGACCCTGGCCCCACGCCTCCTCGCCTCGGACCGGGGCGTCGCCCTTCGGCATCGGTCCGGACATCGGGTAGACGCCGCTGCCCCCGGCCTCCTCGATCTCGATCCCGGTGTCGCCGGGGTTCCCGGCGTCCTTCGACACGGGCTGGCGGTAGTCGTCGTCCCGGTTCATCGTCACCTCCCTGGGCTTCAGTCGTCGGCTCCGCTGCAGCGGGCGGCGCTCCAATTTCGCGGCGGTCGCGCCCGGCCCGCGGTGAAGTCGAAGCCAGGGCGCGAGCCGCCGGTGGCGGCAGCCTTCCGTCCGAGCGTCACTCGATCGTCTCCCCGACCGGTGTGCGGCGGCGACGAAGCCTCCTGGCCGGTCTTGCAGGCCCGTGACGACTCCTGCAACGGATCTGCGACACACTTGGGTCGGATCGCCGATGCCGGGGACAGAGCGGACGGGCGACCCTGTCGTTCCGTCCGCCGGAACGGAAGGCACTCGACACGGCCGGCACACGGGGCGTCCCGTCGCACGGACGAGACGAGAGCGGACACGCGAGGCACGATTGACGCCACGCGGCCGGCCGGGGCGCCAGGGACGAGGAGGACGATCCATCGATCGCGGAGCGACCAGCCGGGCGAGGGGACGATGGCGTCCGAACTGAACGACCTGCGCAGGCCGCCGGCGGCGGGCGACGACCGGCGCGACGACCAGCCCGAGGAAGAGGCGGCAGGCGCGCGCGATCAATCCAGCCTGTCCACGGTCCGAAACGCGGCCCGCCTGCTCGCGGCGTTCGCGCCCGGCGAACGCGACCTGGGGGTGACGGATCTCGCGAGGCGTCTCGATCTGCCGAAGAGCAGCGTGCACCGGCTGCTCACGGCGCTGGTCAGCGCCGGCCTCGTCGAGCGCGCGGAGCGGCACGGGCACTACCGGCTCGGCGTCCGGCTGTACGAGCTCGGCGAGATGGCGCCGTCGCGGGCCGAGCTCCATGGCGTCTCGCTCGGCGCGCTGGACGAGCTCCACGCTCGGACCGGCGAGATGGCCCACGTCGCGGTGCTCGACGGGCGCGACGTGGTCGCCGTCGAGCGACGCGAGACGCCGGGCCTGCTCAAGCTCGCGACGCGTCTCGGGCACCGGCACCCCGCGCACGCGACGAGCGCCGGGAAGGTGCTCCTCGCGTACCTCCCCCTGCCCCAGCGGGCCGCGATCCTCACCGGCGATGACCTGGAAGCCCCGACGCCCCATTCGATCTCCGACCGGGGGCGGCTCGAGGAGGAGCTCGCAAAGGTTCGGTCGCGCGGCTGGGCGGAGAGCCGCCACGAGCTCGAGGTGGGCCTCGTGTCCGTGGCGAGCCCGATCCGCGACGTTCGCGGCCGCGTCGTGGCGGCGGTCGGCGTCGCCGGTCCCGCTTCCCGGCTGACCCGCGACGTGGTGAGGCGGCTCGCCTACGAGACGACGCGCACGGGGCTCGCGGTATCCGCCGGGCTGGGGTACCGGGCGCACGACGCCGCCTCGAGACCGCGACAGGGCTGACGTGCGGGCCGCGGTCTGCCGCGAGGTGCCGCGGGGTTGCCGCGCAGCCGACGGGCCATTGCAGCCCTGACGAAGGGACCCATGCGCGCAGGACTGGTCGAGACGGAACGGGCCGCCCGGCTGGGCGCTGCGCGGCTGGGCGCTGCGCGGCTGAGCGCTGCGCGGCTGGGCGCTGCGCGGCTGGGCGCTACCCGGTCGGACGCCGCCCGGACTGAGGCGTGGGTCCGGCGGCGGGGCCGACAGCGCGCCCTGCTCGAGCCGCGCGGGCACGGCCGCGCGGCGTGGCGGCGCCGACCGCCAGGGAACGCTGCCGCATGCGCGACGGCCGTGCCTGCTCCGGATCCGCCGGCGCGGGGACAGGCGGCGGCCCGTGCTCGATCGCTGCCTCGTGCTCGGTTCCGTGCTCGTCTGACGCACTGGGGAGGTGCGCCGCAGCCGCGATGACGCGGCTCGCGGCCGGCGCCCGGCCCGGCGAGCGGCGACCCTCCCGCGACGCGAGCCCGATGGCCAGGCTGGCGAGCCCGACCGCAAGGGTGGCGTCCCGCGTGGCGAGATTCGTCGGTCCCGGCAGCACGCCGAGCGGGCCCGGTCCAGCAGCCTCCGCCGCGAACAGCACGGCCACGATCGCGCCGAACGCGAGCGTCGCGTTCGCCCGATCGTCGCCCTCGAACCCCCATGTGATCGACAGCGCCACGACGCCGAACAGCCCGATCAGTGCGTCGAGCAGCGGCGTCGTCGCGAACGTCCGGCCCGGCGCGCCGATCACGGACTGCGGGAAGAAGCCGAAGATCCCGCCGGCAAGCAGCGCCAGGCCGGCGAGAAGCATCCACGCGTGGGCGAGCCACGCGCGGGGAAACGAGCCGGTCGTGTCCGCGGTCGGGCGCACCGAGGCGACTGGAGACGTCCCGGCCGTGCCGGTCGCGTCGCCGCCCATGGCGTCACCCATGCCGGCCGGTCTGCCGGCCGCCCCGGCCGTCACCGCTGCGGAGGCTCCCCGCGGTTGCCCGCATCCAGCCCTTCGCCGGGACCGCCCCCGAACGGGTCGGTCGTCCCCTCCTCGCGCTGTGCGTGGGTCGGGACGGCCGGCGCTGCGGGATCCTCGTCGCGGCTGGCCGCCCTCGGGCGCGACCGACCAGCCCGCCACTGGTCGCGCCCGACGTTGCGCGCCATGCCGGTCGTCGACCGGGTCCGGTCGTCGGGCATCGGGTGCCCGGGCTCGTGCCGGACCCCGGCTGGAGTGCCGCCGAGGTCGGTGCGCGGGCCGGCTCGCTCGGGGTCCACCGGCCGGTCGGGCGCGGGAGGCGTCTCGCGGACGGTCGGGCGCAGTTCGTTCCGGCGATCCTCGGGCCGGCCGGTCGCCCCGTCCCCGCCCGCCTTGGGTCGGTCGGTCATGGCGGAAAGGATCGCGGCCGCCTCGCCCTGTTGCCGCTCATGCCGCGCTCGCCGCCTATCAGCCGCGTGGAAGAGCATCAGCGGCGCGGAAGGGCGTGGCGTCGCACGGCCGCGGCCTTGTCCACCGCCGACACGGGACTGCAACCCGCGCGCGGACGCGGCCGTCGGGTTGACGACCGGCCGCATGCAAGAGTTCGCGTGGAGTGCGCGCGTCGCGACGGCGTTGCCGCGCGCCGGAGATGGAGGTTCCGATGGCGAAGCACACCGACGAATACGACGACCAGGCGACGTCCGAGTCGACGTCGACCTCGAGCGCGTCCGACGCGATCCAGCAGGCGCGGAGCACGGCGAACGACCTGGCGAACGTGATGCCGGGTGCGGCCGCGAGCGCCGGGGACGCGGCGCGACAGATGCAGGCACAGATGGGCTCGATGTCGTTCGAGGGCCTGGCCGTCGGTTCGGCACTGTCCCTCGGCACCGCGCTGGGGCTGCTGATCAGCGGGTCGAACCGTCTCCTCGTCCTGCTCGCACTGATCCCGGCCATCGTGATGGGCTCGTACCTCGTCAACGAGCGACAGGGCCAGCAGCCCAGGATGCGTCTTCACTGACCTCGACCGGCGGCGCCACGGGACCGTCGATGGGAGGCATCGCCGGCGGGACCGGAGACGACACCGGAGGCACCGGCCGGGCGGACGCGGAGGCATCGGCAAACGCGGCGGCCCGGTCACCGGCCGAGGCGGGCCGGCCCTCCGGGGCGTCGGGGCAGACGGCCGCGACGACCGTCACGACGGAGGTCGCGAACGGCCGGCGAGCGCTGGCCGTCTGGCCCGGCGAGCCGTACCCGCTTGGCGCGTCGTTCAACGGCGAGGGCACGAACTTCGCGCTGTTCTCCGAGGCGGCGGAATGCGTCGAACTGTGCGTGTTCGACGATGACGGCGCCGAGACGCGGATCGAGCTGCCCGAGACGACGGGCTTCGTCTGGCACGGCTACCTGCCGTCGATCATGCCCGGACAGCGCTACGGGTACCGCGTCCACGGCCCCTGGGACCCGGGGCGCGGCCAGCGCTGCAACCCCTCGAAGCTGCTGCTCGACCCCTACGCCAAGGCGATCGAGGGGCACGTGAAGTGGAACCCGGCGGTATTCGGCCACCGGTTCGATGACCTGAACGCGAGGAACCCGGCGGACAGCGCGCCGTTCATGCCGCGCTGCATCGTCGTGGATCCCGCCTTCACCTGGGGCGACGACAAGCGCCCGGGGACGCCGTTCCACGAGACGGTCATCTACGAGGCCCACGTCAAGGGCATGACGAAGCTCCACCCGGCCGTCGATCCGGACCTGCGCGGGACGTACGCGGGCATGGCGCACCCCGCCGTCATCGATCACCTGCTCGAGCTGGGCGTCACGGCCATCGAGCTCCTGCCGGTCCACCAGTTCGTCCAGGACCAGCACCTCCTCGAGGAAGGGCTGCGGAACTACTGGGGCTACAACTCGATCGGGTACCTGGCGCCGCACAACGAGTACAGCAGCGTCGGGGAGCAGGGCGGGCAGGTCGGCGACTTCAAGCGCATGGTGCGCGCACTCCACTCGGCCGGCATCGAGGTCCTCCTCGACGTCGTCTACAACCACACCGCGGAGGGCAATCACCTCGGGCCGACGCTCTCGTTCCGCGGCATCGACAACGCCGCGTACTACCGGCTCGACCCTGACCCGCGCTACTACACCGACTACACGGGCACCGGGAACAGCCTGAACATGCGGCAACCCCACGCGCTGCAGCTCGTCATGGACAGCCTGCGTTACTGGGTCCTCGAGATGCACGTCGACGGCTTCCGGTTCGACCTCGCGGCGACGCTCGCGCGCGAGCTGCACGAGGTGGACCGCCTGTCGGCGTTCTTCGACCTCGTCCAGCAGGACCCCGTGCTGAGCCAGGTCAAGCTCATCGCGGAGCCGTGGGACGTCGGGGAGGGCGGCTACCAGGTCGGCAACTTCCCGACGCGCTGGTCCGAATGGAACGGCCGCTACCGCGACACCGTGCGCGCGCTCTGGAACACGTCGGGTGCAAGCATGGGCGACTTCGGGTACCGGCTCACGGGCAGCTCGGACCTGTACGAATCCACAGGCCGCCGTCCGTTCGCGAGCATCAACTTCGTCACGTCCCACGACGGATTCACGCTCCACGACCTCGTGTCGTACAACCACAAGCACAACGAGGCGAACCTGGAGGGGAACCGCGACGGCACCGACGACAACCGGTCGTGGAACTGCGGCGTCGAAGGCCCGTCCGACGACCCGGCGGTCGTCACGTGCCGGGAGCAGCAGGTGCGCAACTTCCTCGCGACGCTGTTCCTCTCGCAGGGCGTCCCGATGCTGCTCCACGGAGACGAGCTCGGCCGAACGCAGCGCGGCAACAACAACGCGTACTGCCAGGACAACGAGATCTCGTGGATCGACTGGGAGCATGCCGATCTCGACCTGCTCGAGTTCACGCGCCGCCTCATCCGGTTCCGGCGCGACCACCCCGTGTTCCACCAGCGCCGCTGGTTCGAGGGCCGCGCAGTGCGCGGATCGGCGAACCGCGACATCGCCTGGTTCAAGGCGTCGGGCGAGGAGATGACGGACGCAGACTGGAACGAGCCATCGCGAGACTCGCTCGGGATCTTCTTCAACGGCGAGGCGATCACGAGCCGGGGAGGGCGGGGCGAGCGGATCCTGGACGATTCCTTCTACGTGCTGCTCAACGCACACGAGGGCCCGGTGGAGTTCCGGCTGCCGCGCGTGCTGGGCGAGTGCTGGGAAGTGGACCTGGATACCGACGACTTCGCCGCTCCGGGTGGCGACTACCGCGCGGACCAGACCGTGACTCTGCACGAGCGCTCGCTGCTGGTGCTCCGGCGTGTCGATTGACCTGAGCGGGCCGCCGTTGCGGGCGACCTACCGGTTGCAGCTGACCCCCGGCGCCGGGTTCGACTCGGTGGCGGGCCTCGCCGACTATGTCGCGGCGCTCGGCGTCAGCCACGTCTACACGTCACCGTACCTCCAGGCCGCCCCGCGCAGCACCCACGGGTACGACGTGGTGGATCCACGTCGGGTGAACGCCGAGCTCGGGGACGTGGAGGCGCACGAGCGGATGGTCGCGCGGCTGCACGAGCAGGGGCTCGGGCACGTGATCGACGTGGTGCCCAACCACATGGCGATCACGGGCGCGGAGAACCCGTGGTGGTGGGACGTGCTCGAGAACGGGCAGGCGAGCCGCTACGCGCGGTACTTCGACGTCGAGTGGCACGGACCGGAGGAGCGGCTGCGGGACGTCGTGCTGCTGCCGGTCCTGGGCGACCACTACGGGCGGGTGCTGGAGGCCGGGCAGCTGCGACTCGAGCGGACCGACGGACGGTTCGAGATCCGGTACGCGGAGCACGTGTTCCCGGTCGCACCCCGGTCGCTCGACCGGCTCCTGGCCGACGCGGCGGCGCGCAGCCGCTCCGACCGGCTGGCGTTCGTCGCCGACGTGCTCGCCGGCCTCCCGCCCTCGCACGAGGTGGACGACGCGAGCATCGACCGCCGCCACCGCGACAAGGAGATCGCCCGACACCTGCTGGAGGACCTCGTCCGCGACGAGCCGGGGACGGCAGCCGCGATCGACGAGGTCGTGGCCGGGATCAACGCCGACGCGGACGCCCTCGACGACCTGCTCTCCCGACAGAACTACCGCCTCGCCTTCTGGCGAACCGCCGGGAGCAACATCTCGCACCGGCGGTTCTTCGACGTCGACACGCTCGCGGGCCTGCGCCAGGAGCGCGAGCGCGTGTTCCGCGAGACCCACGAGCTCGTGCTGTCGTGGTCGGAGTCGGGCGTGGTCGATGGCATGCGCGTCGACCACCCGGACGGGCTGCGGGATCCGCAGCAGTACCTCGAGCGGCTGCGCGCGGCGGCGCCGCACGCGTGGATCGTGGTCGAGAAGATCCTCGAGCCGGGAGAGCGGCTGCGAGAGCGCTGGCCGGTGCAGGGGACGACGGGCTACGACTTCCTCGAGCTGGTCGGGGGCCTCTTCGTGGACGGAGACGGCGAGGGGCCGCTCTCGGACGTGTACGCGGACTTCATCGGCGAGCGGCTCGACTACCACGAGATCACCCATGACACGCGGTACCTGGTGCTCTCGCAGACGCTCGGCAGCGACCTGAACCGCCTCACGGCGCTGCTGGCCGACGTGGCCGAAGGGCACCGGCGCCACCGCGACTACACCCGCCATCAGCTGTTCAGCGCGCTCCGGGAGATCCTGGCCGCGTTCCCGGTGTACCGGACGTACGTCCGCGCGGACGTGGGGCAGATCGACGACGCGGACGTGCGCTACGTCAACGACGCGATCGCCGACGCGCGGGCGCGCCGCGAGGACCTCGGGGAGGACCTGTTCGACTTCATCGGCGACCTGCTGACGCTGCGCATCACGGGCGACCTCGAGGCGGAGTTCGTCATGCGCTTCCAGCAGCTGAGCAGCGCGGTGATGGCGAAGGGCGTCGAGGACACGGCGTTCTATCGCTACCTGCGCCTCCTCTCGCTGAACGAGGTGGGCTCCGATCCGGCGCTGTTCGGCCGCTCCATCGACGCGTTCCACGCCCGCTGCGTCGAGATGCGGCAGCGACGCCCACTCGCGATGCTCACGACGTCGACCCACGACACGAAGCGGAGCGAGGACGTCCGGGCCCGCATCTCGGTGCTGTCCGAGATGCCGGGGACGTGGGCCGAGGCCGTGCGGCGCTGGCGCGACATGAACGAGCGGCACCGCCGCGACGGCGAGCCCGACCGGAACATGGAGTACCTGCTCTACCAGACGCTCGTCGGGGCGTGGCCGATCGAGACGGAACGGGTGCTCGCGTACGTGACCAAGGCCGCGCGGGAGGCGAAGGTCCACACGTCGTGGATCGACGTGAACGCGACGTACGAGTCGGCGCTCACCGCGTTCGTGCTGGGGATCCTCGGCGACGAGGCGTTCCGGGCCGATCTCGAGGCGTTCGTCGAGCCGCTCGTCCGACTGGGACGGGTGAACTCGCTGTCGCAGACCCTCCTCAAGCTCACCGCGCCCGGCATCCCCGACATCTACCAGGGCTGCGAGCTGTGGGACCTGAGCCTGGTCGACCCCGACAACCGGCGGCCGGTCGACTGGGACCGCCGGCGCGAGCTGCTCACCTGGCTCGACGACGGATGCTCGCCCGAGGAGATCATGGCCCGCGAGGACGACGGGGCCCCGAAGCTGTGGCTGATCCGCCAGGCCCTTCGGCTGCGGCGGGAACGCGCCGAGGCATTCGGGGCGCGCGGCGCGTATGCGCCGCTCAACGCGAAGGGGGCGCGGGCCGCCCACGTCGTGGCGTTCTCGCGCGGCGAGACCACGGTCACGGTCGCGCCACGGCTCGTGCACCGCCTCGCAGGCGACTGGCGCGACACCGAGCTCGAGCTCCCGGCCGGACGCTGGCGGGACGTGCTCTCGGGGGCCGAGCACGCAGGCGGGACGCGCCCGATGCGCGAGCTCCTCGGCCGGTTCCCCGTCGCGCTGCTGGACCGGACCGGCGGATGACGCAGTTCCGGGTGTGGGCGCCGATCCCGGAACGCGTCGATCTCGATCTCGAGGACGAGCGCGTGCCGATGACGCGCGGCGACGACGGGTGGTGGCACGTGGACGACCCGGGCGAGGCCGCGGGCGTCGACTACGGGTTCGTGCTCGACGGCGAGGGGCCGTTCCCCGACCCGCGATCACCCTGGCAGCCCACCGGGGTGTCGGGGCCGTCGCGGACCATCGACCATTCCGCGTTCGCCTGGACCGACAGCCGCTGGCGCCCCGTGCCGCTCGCGTCGGCCGTGCTCTACGAGGTGCACATCGGGACCTTCACCTCCGCGGGGACGTTCGACGCCGCCATCGAGCGGCTCGATCACCTGGTCGATCTCGGGGTGACGCACGTCGAGGTCATGCCCGTGAACGAGTTCGCCGGCGACCGCGGCTGGGGCTACGACGGCGTCCTGCTGTACGCGCCGCACCACGCCTACGGCGGTCCCGAGGGCATGAAGCGGTTCGTCGACGCGTGCCACAGGAGGGGGCTCGCGGTCGTGCTCGACGTCGTCTACAACCACCTCGGCCCCACCGGGAACTACCTGCCGCGCTTCGGCCCGTACCTCACCGACCGGTACGTGACGCTGTGGGGCGGCGCCATGAACGTGGACGGCCCCGGCAGCGACGAGGTCCGGCGGTTCATCGGGGACAACGTCGCGATGTGGTTCCGGGACTATCACGTCGACGGGCTGCGGATCGACGCCGTCCACGCCATCGTCGACACGTCGGCGGTCCACCTGCTCGAGCAGCTGTCGCGCGAAGTCGAAGCGCTCGAGGCCCACCTCGCCCGCCCGCTCGCACTGATCGCGGAGAGCGACGTGAACGACCCGCGACTCGTCCGATCGACCGAAGCCGGAGGGTACGGGCTGACCGCCGTCTGGAACGACGACGTCCATCACGCGCTGCACGTGGCGCTGACGGCCGAGCGGGATCGCTACTACGCCGACTTCGAGGGCCTCGACGACTTCGTGCGAGCGCTCGCAGAGAACTGGGCATACGCCGAACGGGCGTCGGAGTTCCGGGGCCGGCGGCACGGGCGCTCGGCCGCGGACCTGCCGCCCTCGCGGTTCGTCGTGTTCCTCCAGAACCACGACCAGGTCGGCAATCGCGCGACCGGCGAGCGCCTCTCGATGCTCGTCGACGACGACCTGCTCGCGGCCGCCGCGGCACTCCTGCTGCTCTCGCCGTTCGTGCCGCTCCTGTTCATGGGCGAGGAGTGGGCGGCGGACACCCCGTTCCTGTACTTCACCGATCACCCACCCGAACTCGGCGAGGCGATCCGGAACGGGCGCCGGGCGGAGTTTGCGACGGACGCGATCCGGCCCGAGCAGATCCCGGACCCGCAGGACCCCGAGACGTTCGAGCGGTCGAAGCTCGACTGGGCGGAGCTCGCGACGCCGCGCGGTCGGCGGATGTTCGACTGGTACCGGTCGCTGCTCCGGCTGCGACGGGAGCGGCCGGAGCTGGCCGCCGGCCGGCACGCGAGCATGGCGGTGCAGCACGATGCGCAGGCGCGGTGGATCGTGGTGCGTCGCGGGTCCGTCACCGTCGCGGCCAACCTCGGGCGAACCGAGCGGCGCGTGCCGGCGCACGGTGCGGCGGAGGCGTCCGTGCTGCGCGTGTGGGGCATGATGCCGCGGCTCGGTCCCGACACGCCCGACGAGCTCGTGCTCCCGCCCGGGACGACGGTCGTGCTCGACGTCCCCGCCACGGCGAAGGGCTGAAGAGGGCGCGTCCTCGTCGAGAGAGGACGCGCCCTCGTGCGATTGATCCGTACGGCAGGCTGCCCACGGGCCGCCTGCCCGGCGTTCAGCGGTCGCGGCCCTCGGCGTCGCGCTCGGCGGCCACGTCGCCGGTGACGTCGCCAGTCGCGGGGTCGTCGCCACTCGCGCCGGCCGCACCGGCCCCGAAGCCCGTGCCGCCATTCGGGTGAGTGTCGCCCAGCCCGGAGCTCGAGGAGCCCGCCGACCCCGATGCGGTGCTGGTCGTCTCGCCGCCGTGGACCTCGCCACGCCACGCGCCGGTCTCCTGGCCGCGGCTCTCGATGAAGCCCTTGAACTTGTCGAGGTCGCCCTTCACCTGCCGCTGCAGCGCGCCGAGCGCCACGCCCGCGCTCTCGACGGGGCCCTCGGGCTCGACGTCCATCTGCAGCTGGACGCGCGTCCGGTCGCCGCCGAGGGACTGGAAGGTCACGACGCCGGCGTTCCGCGCACCGGTCGTGCTCGTCCACGCGATCCGCTGGTCCGGCGTCTGTTCGGTGATCTCGGCGTCCCACTCCTTGGTCTTGCCGCGAACGTCGGCCTTCCAGTGGAGCCGCGTGTCACTGAGCTGCTGGACCTGCTCCACGCCGTCCATGAACTGCGGGAAGCTCTCGAACTGCGTCCACTGGTTGTACGCGGTGTGGACCGGGACGTTGACGTCGATCGATTCGGTGACCTGGGCCATGCGGACACCTCCCCTGTCGTCTCTGATGGACGGCCAAGGTACGGGGCGGGCTTCTGCGCGCCGTGACGAGGACTCGGACGGCCCCTTGCAGCGGGATCGCAGATCGGCGACCGGAGGCGGCGCCGCGCTGCCGGCCGCGCTGCCGTACGTGCGCGAGCCCAGGGGCCCTGCTACAGCGCGACCTGGCCCTCGAACGTGTCCTGCAGCAGGATCCAGTTCGCCGCGTCCCGGACGTCGCGCGCGTCGTGGTCGGGTCGGTGAAGGGCGGCGAGCGGGGAGTTTGGCGGCGGCCCGAGCCGGATGATCTGGAATCCGATCGGGCGCCATCCGACGATGTCGGCATCGGCGTCCACGATCAGGAAGCCGGGCTCGCCGTGCGGCCTGAGCTCGGCGGCGAGACGTGCCGGATCCTCCGGTCGCGGTCCCCACACCGTCTCGTGCGGGCCGTCGGGGCGCTCGCTCGCCATCTCCCAGCACACGACCTTGAGGTCCGGACGACCGAGCAGGTCGCGGACGAGCCAGATCCGTTCCTCTTCGTCCGCGGGAAGGCTGCGCCCGCCCGCCATCGACCCCGCGAGCAGGACCGGCCTCGACAGGAGCTCGAGGCGTTCGAGGGCCTCGTCCGTCGCCGGCCGGAGCAGGAGCGCGTCCTGCTCGTCGCCCGAATCCGCATCCTGACCGCGCGGCTCGACGAGCGCACCGAGTTCGATGACAACGTGGGGCAAGGCGACCTCCCGGACCGCGTGCGTTCAGCCACCAACGCTATCCGGGCACATCCCGTCCCGCGACGCCAGCGGGTCGCGGCCGGCTTGCAGGTGGGTTGCGGTCCACGCCCTGGGCGACGACGCGTGCTTGAAGATGGCCGTGCCGCCGCCGCGCGTAACGCACGTGTGAGGATCGTCTTGGCGGAGAGGGTGGGGCTTGGACAGCCGCGCCCATATCGTGAGGACGTCGCCGGAACGCGACACGGAGGCCGCGGGAGGCGGCCGGCTGAGGGACGAGGAACAGGGGGGCAGCCATGGAAGCTCGGTTTCCGCCGCTCGACGGTGAAGCTGCAGAGAGACGGGACCGCTCCATGTACGTCCTCGAGATCACGGTCAGCGTGATCTCGCTCGTCGCCGCGTTCCTGCTCGCGGCGGCGCGATAGCGAACCGCGATAGCGAACACTCCCGGGGCG
>JAKAAV010000010.1 GCA_021802185.1 Chloroflexota bacterium
GGATCGGACCCGCGCTCCGCGGGCGTGTTCGGCATGCGCCCCTCTCTCCTGCACTCGTCTCGAAGGCTGGCGACCGTCACCATGCCGGAACGCGTGCCGCCACGACGACCCCCTCGTGGTCGCATCGGGGACCGACCCGTTCGTACCAGCCTGTCTCGCCTGCGCGGGCCTACTCCTGCCGGTCCGCGGGCCAGGTGCCCATCACCTGTCGCAGGATCGCGAACTCGCCGATGTGGTAGGCGTTGTGGTCGCCCAGCAGCCGGACCTCGCGCAGGACCGTGTGCCCCGGCGTCCCCGGAATGATCGCCAGCAGGTCGGTCGCCTCGTCGGCCACGAGATCGTGCAGTGCCGCGCGATCTGCCTTGAACGTCGCCACGGTCGATGCGAACTGCTCGGGCGTCGCCGTCGCGTCGCGGGCTGGCCAGTACTCCTCCGGCCAGTTTGGCGCGATGTACGCGCGGTTCCGGATGTAGTCCAGGATGTCCCACTGGGCGATGCGCATGTGCTCCAGCAGGTGCCACGGCGTGTACGGCACGTTCGGTGGCCGGCGGTTGATCGCACCGGCCGGGAAACCGGCCACGGCCGCGTCGAACGGCATGTGGGCCCCGCGCCCGTCCACCAGTTCCAGGAGCTGCCGCCGCAGGATGTCCGTGTCGGTCATCGTCTCCTCCGTGTCGTCGGACGATGGTACGTCCGCGTGACCGGCGCCTCGTGTCGCCGATCCGTCCGCGCGGAGACGGGCACGGCCGACCGACGGGCTTGCCCGTGGCCGTACCCTCCGTTCGTCATGACGTCGCAGCGCCCCGATCGGCTCGATCCCCGCCTGCGCGCCCTCATCTGTGACGGCGACCCGCGGGTGGTCGGCGCGATCGCGCACGCGCTGGGCGAGGCGGGGCTCGAGGTGATCACGCTCTACCGGGCCGACGCGGCCGCGGGCCGCCTTGTGGAGGAGCGTCCGGACGTCGTGGTCCTGGGTCCCAGCCGGGAGACCGATCCGCTGGTCCTGATCCCGAGGCTCCTCGGCCGGGCCGCCATCCCGATCCTCGCCATCTCGTTCGCGCGTGACGAGGCGTCGATCGTCGCGATCCTCGAGGCCGGGGCGGACGACGTCCTGGACTCGGCCTTTCGACCCCTCGAGCTGGTGGCGCGGGTCCGCGGGCTGCTGCGACGGCGGACGGCCGCTCCCGCTCCTGCCGAGTCGGCATTGCCGGACGGGCTTCGCATCGACAGCGGCCGCCGGGAGGCCAGCGTGGACGGACGACGCATGGATCTGACGCCGATCGAGTTCGAGCTGCTCTGCGTGCTCGGGTCCCGCCGTGGGGACGTGGTCGATCACCGGACGCTGCTGCGCGCGGGGTGGCCCGGACGATCGGACGTGGATCCCGACCTGCTCCGGACTCACCTGACGCACCTGAACGGCAAGCTCGTCGCGGCCGGTCACCCCGGACTGCGCAATGTCCGCTCGATCGGCTACGCCCTGCGGGTGGAAGGCGGCGTCGCTCCGGCCTGACCGGCCCGCCGACGAATCGTCACCGTCTCGCAACCGGGCCTCCATGGAACCTCCCTGTGCCCCTCCGGTTCCGGCACATAGCGTGCGGTGGGTGGCGGAGGCGGCCGGCCGCCCTCGCCCGGCAGATGGCATCGCCGGCTGACGCGTCGCAGCACCGCGCGACACGGGGCCGCGGGGCGGCATGCCCGTGGCGGGACGAGAAAGAGGACAGGCGTGGCAGAGACCGGCGAAGACGGCATGAAGCGGACGCTCGGCCTCACCGGGCTGACGATCAACGCGATGGCGCTCATCGCACCGGGCGCGTTCCTCTGGACCACCTTCCAGTCGCAGGCGCTCCAGTCGAATGGCGGCCATACCACCGCCTTCGACATGGTCCCGGGTCTCCTCTTCGCGCTCCTGCTCGCCTTCCTGACCGCCTGGTCGTACTCGGAACTCTCCGACCTGTACCCGGACGCCGGCGCCGGATCCTCCTACTACTTCGCCGAGGCCGCCTTCCTGGAGCGCGAGGAGGCGTTCCACTACAGGTTCGCCAGGCTCGCGAAGTTCGTCGTCGGCTGGATCTCTCACCTCTACTACTGGATCTACCCGGGGATCATGGTCGCGTTCAGCGGCACCCTGGTGGTCTACATCCTCGGCCTGTTCGGCATCACGCTCACCACGCCCTTCGAGATCCTCGCGGCGGTCCTGTTCGCCATCCTGACCGGGCTGATCGCGTTCCGCGGGATCGTCGGCTCGACGATGACCGCCGTCGTGATCAACGTGATCCAGCTCACGGCGCTGGTCGCGTTCAGCGTGCTGGCGATCGCGTTCCGCCTGGCGCATCCCGAGCTCGCGTACGCGCAGCACGACGTGGCGGCGGTGGTCCTGCCCCACAACGTCATGAACGTCCTCTTCCAGGGGACCATCGCGATCCTGCTGCTCGTCGGCTTCGAGTCCGTCACGGCGCTCGGAGCCGAGGCCGTGAACCCCAGGCGCGACATCCGCCGCGCGGTCCTGCTCTCGCTGGCGATCCAGGGCGGCCTCGCCTACATCCTCGAGTACGTCTCGGCCAACCTGTTCGTGAACTCGGGTGTCACGGCCCAGGTCACGGGCGCCGGCGGCAGAGTGTCAACGGTGGGCGGGTACGCCGCCGCGGCCGCCTCCAGCGCCCCGATCGGCGACATGGTCCGGTTCATCGGCGACACGATGCTCGGCGGCACGGGCCTTGTCCTGAGCCTGATCCTGGCGGTCACCGTCCTCGTGGCGCTCACCGGCACGACGCTCGCCTGCCTCAACAGCGGGGTGCGCATCACGTACGTCATGGGACGCGATCGCGAGGTGCCCGGCATCCTCGGCCTGCTCCACGGCCGGTATGCGACCCCGCACTACGGGATACTCGCGCTCGCGGCCATCTCGGCGCTGCTCGGCGCATACGGCGTCCTCTCGGCCGACAACCTGCTGCAGATCATCCTTGCCGCGAACGCCGGCACGTTCCTCGTCTACGGCATGACGAACGCGATCGTGGTCGTCGCGTTCTGGCACCGGGCCGAGCGGAGCGCCCTGAGGCACGTCGTCATCCCGGGGATCGGGCTCCTTGCCAACCTCGCCATGCTCGCGGCCGTCGTCGTCCTCAGCTTCTCCGGCGGCGGATCGACCCAGTCCGACACGCTGATCGCCCTCGGGATCGTCGCGGCGTGGATCGTCGTCGGCGTGGCGTGGCTGCTGACCAACTCCCGCTCGAGCCGGCGGTCGCTCCTCGTCAGGTCCGTCGCGGACCGGGGCGCCGCGTCGTAGCCTGCATCCGCGCGCGATCGACGTGACGGAGTCCGCCGCGGATGGGCGCCGGGTGTCGCAGGCGGTGATGGCTTCGCTGGAGGAACGGCACCCCGGGCAGATCCGCCTGCGATCCTGGCCCGAGCTTTCGCCCGCGCACGCCGAGGCCGCCGCCGTCCGGGCCGAGGTCGCCGGCCTCTCCCTGACGGGTCCCGTCCGGAGACGGAACGAGGACCGCCTGGGCTGGGCCGTGCCGGGGGATCGCGTGTGGGTGCCCGGGCACGCGGGTGACGAGTGGCTGCCGAAGGTCCGGCTGTCCGGCCCGATCGTGGTCGTGGCCATCGCCGACGGCCTGGGCGGGCATGCCGACGGCGACCTTGCGAGCCGTTTCGCGATCACGACCCTCCTCGAGCGTATGGCGCCGCCCGGCGCACTCGGGCGCATCGCCGACGTCCTGCGGGGGACGTTCGAGGAGGTGAACGGCCGCCTGCTGACGGGAGACGCGTGGGAGGACGCGGGCACGGCGAGGGGAAGCGGTGGCCCCGGCTCCGAGGGCCCGGGCGACAGGCGCGACGCGCGCCAGGGCGCCGAGTCGCATCGGCGTCGCGGCTCCCAGACCACCCTCACGGCCGTTGCGATCACAGCCACCTCCGCCTGGATCGCGCATGTGGGCGACTGCAGGGTCTACCGCCTGCGTGATCAGACGCTCGAGCTGCTGACCACGGATCACTCGCAGGCAATGGACCTGCTGCGGATGCGGCTGATCCGGCCCGAGCAGGCGGCGACGCATCCCGGACGCCACCTCCTGACACGGTCGCTGGGTGGCGACATCACCGTGCGCGTGGACGTGCGGTCCGGTGAGATCCGCGATGACGACGTGTTTCTGCTCTGCACGGACGGCGCCTGGAGCGGGATCCCGTCGGGCGACATGATCGCGGCGATGGAGGGCGATCTGGAGCGCGGCGTGCGCGACCTCGTCGATCGTTCGATCGCGAGGGGTGCCGACGATAATGCGAGCGTGATCGCGCTGCGGATCCTGGGGACCGGGACTGCCGGCTCACCCGACGGGACTTCCGGCCGGCGACCCCTCTGGCGCCGCGTGCTCGGCACGTGATCCGGCCCGTCTCGTGAGCCCCGAGCTCAATCCCGGCGACACCCTGGACCGGTTCCACATCCTGGAGGCGATCGGGCACGGCGCGTTCAGCGACGTCTACCTCGCCACCGACGCCACGGGTCGCCGCGTGGTGCTGAAGTGCCCCCACGAATCGCAGCTGGGCGACGTGTCCGCCTTCGATCGCTTCCGACGTGAGCTCGAGATCGTGCAGCGCCTGGACCATCCTGGCATCCAGCGCTCGTTCGACCTGGGCGAGGACCGCAGCAGGCCTTACCTGGTCATGGAGTACATCGAGGGCGAGACACTGCGCGCGCGGCTCAGGCGGCTCGGGCGCCTGCCTGTCGCAGAGGCGGTCGACGTCGCCGAGCAGCTGGCCCGGGCGATGGCCTCGGCACACCGGCTCGGCATCTACCATCGCGACCTGAAGCCGGAGAACGTCCTGGTCGCGCCGGGAGGCCGCGTCGTCGTGACCGACTTCGGTATCGCGCTGATGAGCGGTGCTCGCAGGCTCACGTGGCGCTGGCTGACGTCGACGATCGGGACGCCGGACTACATGGCCCCCGAACAGGTCGAGGGCCGCCGCGGAGATGCCCGGACCGACGTCTACGCGCTGGGCGTGATGCTGTTCGAGATGCTGGCGGGGCGGGTGCCGTGGGAAGGCGACAATCCGCTGGCGGTCATGAGCCAGCACGTGAACGCGCCGGTGCCGTCGCTGCGCGAGATCGACGCGGCGATCCCGCCACCACTCGAGGCCATCGTGCGGAAGGCGCTCCGCAAAGACCCGAAGGAGCGGTACGCGGACGCGGGCGCGATGCTGCGGGACCTGGAGTCGTGGCAGGACCTCGACCTCTCCGAGTTCGTCTTCGGCGAGGAGCGGCCGGTCGCCGCGGACTCGCGCCGCGGGCCGTGGCTGCTGGTGGCGGGGATCAGCATCGGTTTCCTGGCGGCGTGCACGATCTTCGTCGTCGCCGTGTACCTGCTGCAGCACGCGCGTTGACGACGGCGCCTGCCGGCCCCGGTTCGTCCGGGGAGGCCACTCGCGGCTCGTCGGGGGAGACCGGGCCGCGCCGGCGTCGTGCCGCGGGAAGTCGCGCTAGCGCACCCCCGCGAACAGGTCCGTCTCGGGAATCTGCGTTGGCACGACCCACGATTCGCGCAGTGTGAAGTCCTCGCTCGGCGCGAACCGGGCCCACTCCTCGGGACCGAGCGCGACGAACGGGTTGTCGGCGGCCATCTGCGTCACGTGCTCACGCAGCGCGGCGTGTTTCGCGGCGAGGAACGGCCGGACGTCGACGCGGGTCGTCGTCGGCCCCGTGGCCGCCCGCATCTGCTCCATGTATCGCTCGCGCTCCGCGCGCTGCTCGTCGGTCTCGTCCGGCTGCGGCCCCCACCACGAGTCGAGCCCGCGCTCCTTCAGCAGCGCGGCCAGCTCGTCGCGCCGCTCGATGTCGAAGACGGACTCGTAGAACTTCAGCGGCCGCCAGGGCTCGAGCGCACCGGGCCCCTCCAGCTGCTCCGGGTACCAGGCGGGGTCGGCGGCCCGGGCGAACGCCGCCTTGGCGACGAGCGCGGCGCGGATGTGGTCGGGGTGACCGTACCCGCCGAAATCGTTGTAGCTCACCATCACGTGCGGGCGGTCCTGGCGGACGTGGCGGACCAGCCGACCCGCGGCCTCGTCCATGTCGGCCTGCCAGAACGCCCGGGGATCGTCGTTCTCCGGGTCGCCCATCATCCCGGAGTCGCGATAGCCGAGCCATCGGTGCTCGATCGGACCGAGGTGCGCGAGCGCGTGCGCGAGCTCGACCTCCCGGATGTCCGCCAGCCGCGCGTGGTTCTCCGGCGTATCGAGCTCGGGCACGAAGATCTTGCCGTTCTCGCCCCTGTTCGACGTGACGCACACGACGCGCACGCCCGCCGTGGCGTACTTGGCCATGATCCCGCCCGTCGTGATCGTCTCGTCGTCGGGGTGGGCGTGGACGGTCATCAGGGTCAGGTGTTGGGTCATGTCGCGCATGGTATCGGGGAGTGGGCGGACCGCCCCAGGATGGGACGGCGTCGCGCGCAAGCCGGCGTGCTGCTGCGTCGCGGCCGCATGGAGTGCGATCATCGCCGGATGGACACGGAACGTCACCGACAGCTGCGCGCGGCGTACCACGAGCGCCGACCGGACGCGGGCGTGTACGCGCTGCGGAACACGGTCCGCGGCGTCGCGCACGTCGCGGCGACGTGACCGACGACGCCGGCACGGCCGACCAGGCGCGCGAGCGGCGGGCCGACCCCGCTTCGCAGTCTCCGCAGTCTCCGGGCACCACGCCCGGCCCGCTGACGGGCATCCGCGTCTGCGATCTCTCCACCGTGCTCGCCGGCCCGTACTGCACGATGCTCCTGGCCGACCTCGGCGCCGACGTGATCAAGGTCGAACCACCCGAGGGCGACGGCACGCGCCGGTGGGGACCTCCGTGGGCCGGCGCGCCGGAGGAAGGAGCGGCGTATCCCGTCGGCGATCCGCGCGCCGCCCCTGGCTACCGCGGGGAGGCGGCCTACTACCTGTCGATCAACCGGAACAAGCGCGGCATCCGGCTCGATCTGAAGCGCGACGCCGGAAGGGACGTCCTCCGGCGGCTCCTGGCCACGTCCGACGTGCTCGTCGAGAACCACCGGGTCGGCGGCCTCTCCCGCCTCGGGTTCCCTGACGAGGAGATCGCGCGCATCAGCCCCGCGCTGGTGCACCTCGCGATCAGCGGGTTCGGGCCCGACGGGCCGTATCGCGACCGGCCCGGGTACGACTTCATCGTGCAGGCGATGGCCGGCCTCATGTCGATCACGGGCGCGCCGGACGAGACGGGCGGCGAGCCCACGAAGGTCGGCGTCGCCGTCGTCGATCTCGCGACCGGGATGCTCGGCGCGGTGGCGGTCCTGGCCGCGCTGCTCGCGCGCGAGCGCGGTGCCGGCGGACGGCCCGGCCCCGGCGGCGAGGATGGACCGGGCCGAGTCGCCGGCCAGCGGATCGACATCAGCCTGTTCGAATCGACCATCGCGTGGCTCGCCAACCAGGCCTCGAACTACCTCGTCGGTGGCGTCGTCCCCGGCCGGCTCGGCAACGCGCACCCCAACATCACGCCCTACGAGACCTTCCGGACCGCGGACGGATCGATCGCGGTCGCAGTCGGGAGCGACCGCCAGTGGCCGCGGTTCTGCGAGGCGGTCGGGCTCCCGGCGCTCGTCCGGGACGCACGCTTCGCCACGAACGGCGCACGCGTCGAGCACAGGGCGGAGCTGCGACGCATGCTCGAGCCCGCGTTCGCAACCCGGACGTCGGCGGACTGGAGCGGCCGGTTGCTCGCGGCGGAGGTCCCGGCCGGACCGATCAACGACCTCGCGCAGGTCTTCGCCGACCCCCAGGCGGTCGCGCGCCGGATGGTGGAGTCGGTCGCCCACCCGACGATCGGCGAGCTCCGCACGTCCGGCATCCCGTTCAAGCTCGCGACGACGCCCGCGAGCGTGCGCACCGCGCCCCCGCTCCTCGGCGAGCACACCGACGAGGTGCTCGCGGAGCTGGGCTTCGACGCCGACGAGGTGAGGCGGATGCGCGCCACCGGCGTGGTCTAGACTCGGCCGGATCACCCTGGCAGGGAGGAGCACGGTGGCGGACGAACGCGAGCGGTGGGCGCTGATCCTCGGCGCCAGCAGCGGCTTCGGGGAGGCGGCGGCCCTGGCCCTCGCGGAGGACGGCTACCACGTCGCGGGCATCCACCTGGACCGGCGGGCGGGGATGCGGCACGTCGACGAGATCTGTGACCGGATCCGGGCCCTCGGGCGCGAGGCGCGCTTCTTCAACGTCAACGCCGCGGACGACGACCAGCGGGCGGGCGTGCTGCAGGCCCTGCGCGAGCGGTTCGACCAGGCGGAGTCGGCCGGCCGGCACCCCTACGTGCGGGTGCTGCTGCACTCGCTCGCGTTCGGGACGCTGAAGCCCTTCCTCGCGGCCGAACCCGCGGACGCGATCAGCCGCAGGAACATGGAGATGACCCTCGACGTCATGGCGAACAGCCTCGTGTACTGGGCCCAGGACCTCGTGCGCGGGCGGTTCATCGAGGCGGGTTCGCGGATCTACGCGATGACGAGCGAGGGGTCGACCAAGGTCGTCGAGAGCTACGGCGCGGTCAGCGCCGCGAAGGCGGCCCTCGAATCCCACTGCCGACAGCTGGCGACCGAGCTCGCGCGACGCGGGACGGGCGCGACCTGCAACGCGATCCGGGCCGGCGTCACGATGACCCACGCGCTCATGCAGATCCCGGAGCACGACGCCCTCGTGCGGGAGGCCGGCCGGCGCAACCCGAGCGGCCGCCTGACCACCACCGAGGACGTCGCGCGCGCGATCGTCACGCTCTCGCGCGACGGAACGGAGTGGATGACGGGGAACGTGCTCGGCATCGACGGCGGCGAGTTCGTCACGGGATGACCGACGCGGGAGCGCGCGCCGGCGCAGAGCGCGCGCCCGAGGCCGAAGCGGAGACCGGGGCAGGGCCGGGCGCCGACGCCGGGCCGCAGAGCGGCTTCATCGGCGTCGTCGTCTTCGGCGCCATCAACGTCGACATGGTGGTCAGCGGCGCTCCGCTCCCCGGCCCCGGCGAGACCGTCGTCGGCGGCGCCTTCGCGATGCACCAGGGCGGCAAGGGCGGGAACCAGTCCGTCGCCGCGGCGCGGGCGCTGAACGGCGGGCCGTGCGACGGATCGGTCGCGATCGTCGGCGCGGTGGGCGACGACGCATTCGGCCGCGAAGCCCTCGAAGCGCTGCGCGCCGAGGGGATCGACTGCAGCCGCGTGCTGGTTCGCCGGGGAGTGCCCACTGGCGTCGCGCTCATCTCGGTCGATGCCCGCGGCGAGAACCAGATCTCGGTCGCGCCCGGCGCGAACGCGACGCTGACGCCGTCCGAGGTCGAGGCGGCCCTGCGCCCGATGCTGGGCCCGGATTCCGTTCTGCTCGCGAGCCTCGAGGTGCCCGTCGATGCCGTGCTCGCCGCCGGGTTCGTCGCGCGCCAGTGCGGCGCGCGGTTCGTCCTGAACCCGGCCCCCGCGCACGACGTCCCCGGTTCGCTCGTGCGGCTGGCGACGCACCTGACCCCGAACCAGGTCGAGCTCGATGCGCTGGTCCCGAGCCTCCCCGGAGATCCCGCCCGGGCCGTCCGGCAGCTCGCCGCGGCGGACCGCGAGCTGCGCGTCGCCGTCACGCTCGGGGCACGCGGGGTGCTGGCGTTCGGGCCGGACGTCGACCGCGAGTTCGCCGCGCTCGAGGTGACGCCGGTCGACACCGTCGGCGCCGGGGACGCGTTCAACGGTGCGCTCGCAGCGGCGCTCGCCGAAGGGCGGCCGTTCGTCGAGGCAGTCCGGCGAGGCCGGAGCGCCGGCGGGCTGGCGACACTCGTGCCCGGTGCCCGGGAGGGCATGCCGACGCGCGTCGAGATCGATCGGGCGAAGGAGCCGCGATGACGCCCGACGCCGACGAGGCCGTCTGGCTCCCACCCACCCGGCTCGGCGCCGTGCCCGACTTCGAGCTCGAGCGCTTCTTCGACCGGTTCGAGTTCGACCTGCCGTACCAGCTCGGGTCGTCCGACCCCCAGACGCTGAGCATCGGCGAGCTGCTGCCGTACGCCGACGAGCGGCAGCGCGAGCGCTGGCACACGCTCCGCCTCGGGTACCGGACGGCCGCCGGCGACCCGGACCTGAGAGCGGCCATCGCTGCGCTGTATCCGGGGCGCGGACCGGACGACGTGCTCGTCGCGGTGGGGGCGGCCGAGGCACTGATGCTGACGTTCGCGGCCGCGCTGGCGCCGGGCGACCGGGCGATCTCGCTGACGCCCGCGTACCAGTCGCTGCACGAGCTCCCCCGCGCGATGGGCGCCGACCTCGAGCTGGTGCCCGTCGAGCGCGAGGGCGACGCCTGGCGGTTCCCGTTCGAGCGGCTCATGGAGGCGCTGCGGCCGGGGATCGCGGCGCTCGTCCTGAACACGCCCCACAACCCGACCGGCGTCGCGGCCACGGCCGAACAGCTCTCGGCGGTCGTCGAGCGGTGCGACGAGGCGGGCATCCGCGTGATCGGCGACGAGGTGTACCGCGGGCTCGAGTGGTCGCTGCGCACCCCGCCGTCGGTCACCGAGCTGTCCGACCGCGCTGTGGCTGTCGGCGTGACGTCGAAGGTGTACGGGCTCGCGGGGCTGCGGATCGGCTGGCTGGTCACGGGCGACGCCGCCCTGCGCACGCGCGCGATGGCGATCAAGGACTACACGACGCTGTGCGCGGCGGGCCCGTCCGAGGTGCTGGCGACCATCGCGGTCGGCGCCCACGCGCGACTGCGCGACCGGACGCGCACGACGTGCGAAGCGAACATGTCTCGCCTCGAGGCCTTCGCTGCCGAACGCCCCGACCTCCTCGCCTGGGTTCGCCCGGACGCGACGACGATCTCGGTGGGCCGGATCGGTGCCCCGCTGCTGGGCCGCCATCGCGGCGAGCCGGAGGCCGTCCTCGCGCACTGGCGCGAGCGCGCGGGAGTGGTCGTGGCTCCGGGACCCGCGTTCGGCTGTGCGCCCGACGAGTTCCGGCTGGGGTTCGGCCGGGCCGATCTGCCGGAGGCGCTTGCGGCCCTGGCAGCGGCCGGATAGAGCGCCGGCGCCGACGCCGGGATCGGATCCCGCCGCCGGACCCGCGGTCGCGACTGCCCCCACTTCGGGTAGCGCCCCCGCCGTGAAGCCATCCTGGCAAACGGCGCCGGCTCCCATTCATGCGAACGGCGTTACCCTGTTCGACGTGCGTGTGCGACAGCGTTGGGTGGCCGTCCTCGTGCCGGTCCTCGTGATCGGCGTCATCGAGGTGGCCAGCGACAGCTTCCTCGACCCCCACCTGCCCTTCCCGCGCGACACGATCCTCGTGATGGGTGCGGTCGTCGTGCTCGCGATCGTCTACGGAACGCTGGTCTTCCGACTGCTCGACAGGCTGACGGGCAGGCTGCGCCAGCAGAACGCAGAGCTCGCCGCGCGGCACGCCGAGGCGTCCGCGCTCCACCGGGTGAGTGTCGCGATCACGGCGCTCCAGGACATCGACGCGGTCCTGCGGGCCGTCGTCGACAGCGCCCGCTCGCTGCTCGGCGCCGACCTCGCCGTGCTCGTCCTGCCCGGCCCCGACGGCGAGCCGCGCCTCGCCGCGTCGAGCGGCCCGCGGCCGGCGATCGACCCTGCCGGAGGCCAGCCCGGCGAGGATTTCCGCCGCTTCGTCCGGCCGGAGCATCTCGTCGCGAACCTCGCCGCGCCGCTCCGGGTCGGCGATCGGACGATCGGGACGCTCGCCGTGGCGGCCGACGGGGGACGCGCGTACGGGATCGACGACGTCGAGGTGCTGTCGTCGCTCGCCAGCCAGGCGGCGATCGCGCTCGAGAACGACCGGCTCCAGCGCGAGCTCCGCGAGGTGGCGGTGCGCGGCGAGCGCGAGCGGATCGCGCGCGAGATGCACGACGGGCTGGCGCAGGTGCTCGGCTACGTCAACACGAAGTCGCAGGCGGCGGGGGAGCTGCTCGCCGCGGGCCGGGTCGACGCCGCCCGCGCCCAGCTGTCGGAGCTCGCCGTGGCGGCCCGCTCCGTCTACGTCGACGTCCGGGAGGCGATCCTCGGGCTGTCGAGCCCGATCCCGCCCGACCGCGGGCTGGTCGGCGCGCTCGAGGAGTACGGCGAGCGGTTCTCGGAGGCGTCGAAGCTGTTCGTCCGGGTGGACGCGCCCGTGTCCGTGCGGAGCCTCGTGCTCGCGCCGGACGTCCAGGCGCAGGTGTTCCGGATCGTCCAGGAGGCGCTCACGAACGTTCGGAAGCACGCGGCGGCCCAGCGTGTCGTCGTCTCGCTGTCGCTTGAGGAGGATTCGCTGGTGGTGCAGGTAGAGGACGACGGACGCGGGATCGGCGGAGGTGAGATGCCCGCCGCCGACTGGCCGCATTACGGGTTGCGTACCATGCAGGAGCGCGCGGCGACGGTCGGAGCGGAGCTGCGCGTGGAGCCGGCGGAGCCGCAGGGAACGCGCGTGATCGTGCGCGTGCCGGTCGTCGCCGTGAGCGGCAGGAGGGTTGCCTGATGCGGGTGCTGCTGGCCGACGATCACACGCTGTTCCGTGACGGCGTGGCGTCGCTGATCTCGGCGTGGGGCCACGAGGTGGTCGGGCAGGCGTCGAACGGTGAGGAGGCCGTCTCGCTCGCCGACAAGCTCCGGCCCGACCTCGTGCTGATGGACGTGCGCATGCCGGGCCTGTCGGGGCTCGCCGCCACGCAGCGCATCCGCACCGACCACCCCGAGGTCGCGATCGTGATGCTCACCGTGAGCGAGGACGAGGACGACCTGTTCACGGCGATCAAGGCGGGTGCGCAGGGCTATCTGCTGAAGAACCTCGAGAGCGCGCAGCTGCGCTCGATGCTCGAGGCCGTTTCGCGTGGCGAGGCGGCGATCACGCCCGCGACCGCGGCGCGGATCATCGACGAGTTCCTGCGGCCCGACCGGCCCCGTCTGCCAGTCGAGCCCGACCGGCTGACGGACCGCGAGATCGACGTGCTGCGGCTCGTGACGCAGGGACTGCGGAACAAGGAGATCGCGTCGCGGCTCGGGATCACCGAGAACACCGCGAAGTTCCACCTGAAGAACATCCTCGAGAAGCTGCACGCACAGAGCCGGACCGAGCTGGCGGCACGCGCCGTCCGGGAGGGCCTGGTCCCGCAGGACTGACGCGGGGTCGCGGCCTCGCCGCCGCCCCGGCCGCTCGGCGCGCAGGCAACCCACGCGCAGGCAGCCCACGCGCAGGCAGCCCACGCGCGGGCAACCCACGCGCCGGCCCGCGGAAATCCGCATCCCGCCCGACTCCCGGTCCGAACGGCCCGGGCCATTCGACCCCTTGCGCCGCCCCGGTCGAGATCGACTCGACTCTCCGGTCGCGTGTGTGACACGCGGCGTCCACGCGGCATCCTCTGGGTACGAATTGCCGGAGGTGGGCATGGGCTACCGCATCACGATCGATCAACGGGGATGCTTCAACTGCGGCGTCTGCATGGACGTGTGCCCCGTGCAGGCGCTCGACATGTCCCGCCCGACGAACGGCGGGCCCGAGACTGGATCCCGGGACGGCGCGCCCCTGCGCTGGATGATGGAGTTCCCGACGCAGGTCGGCGAGTGCATCGGCTGCGGGATCTGCGTGCGTGAGTGCCCCGTCGTGGTCGTGACGCTGGACTCCGTTCCCGGCGAGACGCCGCTGGTGCCGAGACAGGGCCCGATCACGCGCCCCGTGCCCGCCATCGAACCCCCCGCCTGGATCCCGCTCGGCGAGGCGACGCGCGAGGCTCTCAAGCCCGACCACCCCGAGCCGTTCGCGTCGCTGTTCACCTGGCGCACCAGCGAGCGGCCGCAGCCCTGGCAGACCTGGCGGTCGATGGTCGACGCGTCGGAGCGCGACCCGAAGGCGCCGTGCCAGGCGGCCTGCCCGGCCGGAACGGACGCCGGCAGGTACGTCGGCGCGATCGCCGCGGGCCGGTACGACGAGGCCTACGCGGTCGCCGCGGAGGTCAACCCCTTCCCGTCGGTCTGCGGCTGGATCTGCACCGCGCCGTGCGAGTCCGCCTGCCGCCGCGGGACGCTCGACGAGCCCATCTCGATCCGGAGCCTGAAGCGGTTCGCGGCGGAGCATGGGCGACTCCCGAAGGTCGCACCGCCGAAGGAGCGCCGTGACGGCCGCGTGGCGGTCGTCGGCGGCGGCCCGGCCGGCATGGCCGCGGCGTACTACCTCGTCCGGCTCGGGTACCGCGTGACCGTCTTCGAGGCGATGCCGGTGCCCGGCGGCATGATGGCGATCGGGATCCCGTCGTACCGCCTGCCGCGTGAGGCGCTCCAGGAGGAGATCCAGCGGATCGTCGACCTCGGCGTCGAGCTCCGGCTCGACGCGGCGATGGGCCGGGACTTCAGCCTGAGCGATCTCGAGGCGCAGGGCTTCAACGCCGTCTTCCTCGCGACGGGCGCCTCGAAGAGCCGCCGGCTCGGCGTCCCGGGCGATCAGCTGCCCGGCGTCGTGCCCGCCACGCTGTTTTTGAAGCAGGTCAACCTCGGCGAGGGGACGCGGCTGTCCGGCCCCGTCGTCGTCGTCGGAGGGGGCAGCACGGCGATGGACGCCGCGCGGTCCGCCCTCCGGAGCGGCGCGGACTCGGTCACGATCCTCTACCGCCGGGGTCGCGCGGAGATGCCGGCGCAGCGCGAGGAGGTCGACGCGGCCGAGCGCGAGGGCATCGCGATCCGGACCGGCGTCGTGATCGACGAGGCGCTCGGCA